>NZ_JBZEEQ010000008.1:0-229733 GCF_058310155.1 Chryseobacterium sp. DT-167
AAGTTTACCAGAAATGTTGCAGGAGGAAGACAGGTGCAGAATGGTAAAGGGGGTGGGGTGAATCATGATGGGAATCAAGGTCGTACAACAGTTGAAGAAACGAGAGTCAAAAGTATAGAATGTCTTGATGAGCTTGATGATGGTTCCACAAATGACGGTTCAGCGTCAGAAACAAATTTCAAAAAGGGAGTTTTATACAATAAATCTTATCGATTCCGCGTCAAAGAGTACACAAACGGAGATCCTAAAAACCCCAATAATATACGGTGGGCATTAAAATATACCAATCCTGAAACAGGACAGGTTGAAGAAAATATTTTGCAGAATAAGAATTGGCGTGGGACCGAATTAAGCATCAGATTTTCTGCAACCGAATGTTGCGGAAGAGATATGGAAGTTCGTGCTTACATAGAAAATGCAGATTCTGAAGGTAAACTTCCCGTTTTTATGCATAACAGATTCAGATGGTTTGACGGTAAATTATTTGATAATGAATTACAGGCAAGAAAAAGCAATCCCAGATTAATTAATCAAAGTGCAACATCATTGTGTGGAACTGCAGCAATATTATATGTTTACGCAAAAGTAAATCCGGATATGTTTTATAATGCCTACAAAAGGTTTTTCAGAACAGGTGAGGGAGAAATTAATCAATTTAAGCTGTTACCGGACGAAGAAATTTTTGAGATGAAACCTTATAAAAGCAATGACGACTACCCTCATTTTGATAGTGGTACTCTTATTCCGCAGTCTGACTGGGTAACTTTGGTTGGAACCCGAAGTTCTGATAATAAAAGTTATACAGGGAAAGATGGTGAAGACTGGGACGCTATCAATTGGCCTTCATATATGGTAAAAGCAGCTCGGGAACTTCACGGAGCAACCGAAGTTGAAGATAAAACGCATTTCATTACGGGTCTTAATTATGCTGATACATTGCAAAGCATAGAAGCCGATTTCAATGCAGGATGGAAAATAATTCTACTGATTGATTCTGATATGCTTAATGACAGCGTAAGTATATTCGGTTCACTTACAAATTATCACTGGATTGTTTATAATGGAGGCTTGGTTATAGATGATACCACAGGTATGTACACTTTTTCATACTATTGCTGGGCAAAAGAATACAATTCCCAACAGTTCAGATCAAGAGTTTTTAATACAAATTTTTATGGATATATTAAATATAAATAAATATCTTTTAGCCATAGTGCTATCGATAAACTGTTTCATAGGATGTGCAGACCAGAAGGAGGTGAAACCAATTGTTTTAAACGACTTTAATTATTTATTTACATTACAAAATAAAACAGACACAGATGTTACCAACAGTAAAATATTTGTCACACACAAAGGGATCAAAATTGATAGCGGAAAATTCGTCATATCATCATCTCAACCTTTGATGGCATCGATCAAATTTTTTGATGGTAAAAAGACAATCAATAAAGAAGATACGATTAAAATAAATATTGGAGTGTCACAACATTTCATTACCGAAATCGAAGATAAGCCGGTCAAAAGAAAGAAAGGTTTATCCCCATTTTCATCTTCGAGTACACCATCTGTAGTCACTTTTAAAATTGATGACAAATTATATAACGATTCTGAAACTTTGATCTTAAAATAATAATAGTTTTAAATAATTTCACTAAAAATATCTCCCATAAGTTTAAAATCAGTCGTATAAATTAAGCTACATTTAATTTTAATGATTGACAAAAAAAACTTATTTTAGTTACACCAAAAATCAACGTCACAAATATTAATATCAAAAATAAATGGGAGTATTAGTAACTAATGAAACCGTAAAGCAGCTTTTTCACATAGCGCAATCTATCGCAAGAGAAAATTACAACGCAACATACGACGGTCCGCATATTTTGCAGGCTTTGATGCACAAAGATATTGGACTCAATGAATTCTTAAAAAACATTGACAAAGATCCGGGATATTTCTACGAATGGGCAGATGTAAGAATCGAAGATTATCCTAAAACCTCTCATCTTCCAAGTGAAGTAGGGGAAGGCGAATTTGTAGATCAGATTCTTGAAGAAGCCGATGATATCAGATTAAAATTAGGGTTGGACGAAATTACTCCGATCTGTATTTTAACGGCAATCGTAAAACCACAGGTTGCATTTACTTTACAGCAACTCAAATCTCTTCCTCTCAGAGAACACGAAATATTTAATTTATACCGAAAAGATACACCTTACAACTCATCTGAAAATAGTGAAATTTCTTCGCTTTTTTCAAATAGTTCAGACTATTCGGATAACTCTTTTCCTTCCATCAAAAATTATTGCATTGACAGAACTTCACAGGCAAGACAGGGAACTTTAGAAAACATTATCGGCCGGGATAAGGAACTGAGAATGTTGGTCGAAATTCTTTGTCGAAGAACCAAACCCAATGTCATTATCATCGGTGAACCCGGAGTTGGAAAAACCGCTTTGGTAGAAGGTTTCGCTACAGAAATTATCAAAGGAAATGTTCCGGAAATGCTAAAAAATGCAACGCTTTTAGAATTAGACACTGGAGCTTTACTGGCAGGAACGTCTTACAAAGGTGAAATCGAAGATCGTCTGAAAAAAGTAATCAACGAGTGCAAAAAGATTGAAAAAGCAATTCTTTTCATTGATGAAATTCATGCACTTTTAGATCCGAAAGGCAGTATCGGAAACATCGGAAATATCCTGAAACCCGAATTGGCAAGAGGCGAAATTACCGTAATCGGAGCCACAACTCAGGAAGAATACAGAAAGATAATCGAACCCGAACAGGCATTTAACCGACGTTTTGAGGTTCTTACTGTCAACGAACCGGACGAACAAACCTGTGTGAAAATGATCGATGTTCTTTTAGATGGTTACAAAATGCATCACTCAATTGAAGTGGATAAATCTGCTCTTCCGGAATGTGTACGTTTAGCGAAAAGATATGCAAAAGGTAAAAAATTACCGGATGCAGCAATTGATTTATTAGACCGAACAATGGCTGCCATCAAAATGCTTGACGAACTTTCCGAAAAAGAACTTCAGGACTGGAAAGAAAATTATGAAAATATTCTGAAAGAAGAATTTTTGGATGATAAAGATAAAGCCGACGAATTAATCTGGAATTACAATTTACTGAGAGATAAAATCAGCCCGATTTTATGGGGATCTTTGAGAGAGCAGCCACAGATTGATAACTCAATGCCGATCGAGCATCTTCAGAAAATGATTGAAGAGACTTTTACAGAATTGATAGAACACGCTTCTGTAAAAAGAGAGAAAGTAGGCAAACTCGAATTGGCGGCTGTAATGGCAGCAAAAACCAATATCCCGATTGGGAAACTTCAGGCACAGGAAAAAGAGAAACTCCTCAATATGGAATCTCTTTTACTCAACAGAGTTGTCGGTCAGGATCATGCATTGAAAGTGCTTTCAGACGCTATTGTTGAAAACCGAAGCGGATTAAACAAACCCGGACAACCCATCGGATCATTTTTCCTTCTCGGACCAACCGGAACAGGGAAAACTGAACTCGCAAAATCAATGGCAGAATTGCTTTTTAATGATGAAAAAGCGATGGTTCGTTTTGATATGTCAGAATTTAAAGAAGAACATTCTGCTGCACTATTATACGGAGCGCCTCCCGGTTACGTTGGTTACGAAGAGGGTGGAATGTTGGTCAATAAAATCCGTCAGCAACCTTATACCGTAGTTTTGTTTGATGAAATTGAAAAAGCGCATCACTCGGTTTTTGACGTGTTCTTACAAATCATGGATGAAGGAAAAGTACATGACAAACTTGGGAAAGAAGGAGATTTCAGCAATGCTTTGATTTTATTTACCTCAAATATTGGTAGCGAAGAAATTGTAAAACAATTTGAAGAAGGTACGGTTCCGGAATCATCTTCTCTGATGCAGATTATGTCAAATTCAGGCAGATTCAGACCGGAGTTTTTGGCGAGAATTACAGAGATTATTCCTTTTGCGCCGATTACAGAATCTATTGCGGAGAGAATTTTTAATATTCAGTTAAAATCACTTCACAAATCACTTCAAAGATTAGGAATGACGCTTTCTATCACCGATGAAGCGGTGAAAAATTTAGCTTTAGGGGGATTCAGTAGCAAATATGGAGCAAGACAGATTTCCGGAGTGATCAGATCTCAGTTGGCAAGACCGATCTCAAAAATGATTGTGCGGGAAGAAGTAAGATCCGGACAAACGCTTAAAGTTGACTGGAACCAAACTGATGATAAAATTGAGTGGAAAGTTGAATAAATAAGAATTAAAATATAAAAACCGGAATTCTCTAATTTTAAGTTTTTCGGCTTATAAAATGATAATGCACAAGATTTTTCAGATGAAAATTTTTACAAAAATAATGTTGCTGACTTTCTTTTTATCCTGTTTTCAAATATTTCAGGCACAGTTTCTTTCTGCAACCGATACTTCAGAAAGTAGTGTGAGAAGATATAAAAGCATCATTAATTCAAATAAAGAAATCGTTCAGTTTATAGAAAATTCTCTTGCAAGCAAAGGTCTTCCGAAACATTTGAGAAATTTAGCTTTGATTGAATCTCACTTTGACAGAAATATTACATCTCACGCAGGAGCTGTAGGAGTTTGGCAGTTTATGACCTCTCACGCCAATCAATACGGATTAACCGAGGATCGTCGTAATGATTTGTACAGAAGCACAAAAGTTGCGGTAGTTTCATTAGGAAATCTGTATAAAAAGTACAATAATTGGGTAACTGTCGTGGCAGCTTACAATTGTGGAGAAGGAAATATAGCCAAAGCTATGCAGTCTGCGAATTCAACGCAGTATCATGTTTTTTCTAAATATTTGCCGACAGAAACCATCAATCATGTAAAAAAATATTTAAATGCATGTTACGCAACAGGCGAACTGAGCAGTGTTTTAACCAATTACAATTCTTCAAGAATGAAGAAAATCTTTGATTCTCGATCAGGAATGAAGGAAGGTTCTTTTTTGTCCGAAACTGAGATCAACGCAGGTTTTAATCTAAAGATAATTGCCGAAGAATTAAGAGTAAGTGTAAGTGAAATTCTATCCTGGAATCCCGGAATTGAAGAAGAGCTTCAGACTACCGGTGAAAGTACATTTTATCTCCCGACAGATTTGATGCCCGATTTTCTGTTGAGAAAAAATATAATTCTTTCCCGTTCTGTAAAAGAAGGAACAAAATAATGTTTTAAGTCTAAAACGAAAAAGACTTCTCCGGTAAAGAGAAGTCTTTTTTTATTTAATTAAATGGTTTTAGTTTACCAAAAATTTCAAACTTGTTTCATTAAGTTTTAGAATATAAATTCCTTGTGGTAAATTTTTTATCTTGATTGATTTTCCGTTTTTAAAAGGTTGACTGATGGTTTGCATTACTTTTCCCTGCAAATTATAAATTTCAGCTTTTTGAATATTTTCAGTTTCTCCTTTCACGAAAATTTCATTATTTAAAATTGGATTTGGATAAACCTGTAATTCTTTGACTTCGGTGTTTTCTAACGAAGATATGCTTTGTCTTGCGCTTCCAGCAGAGCAAGTCCAGATCAGGTTATCAATAGCCACTCTGTTGCTTGATGAATTATTGACCAATGTCAAAACTACATTTCCTGAAACATTGATATTATTAATCGTTGTTGTAGTCGCAGTCGTACTGTATGGGATTGTTCCCACATTCACACCGTTGACAAGCACATTAAAAGTTCCGTTGGTTCCGCTGAATTTCAATTGTGTAGTTACGGTTAAAGAAGTAATTCCGTTACTGAAACTACTAGATTTTAACGAACCATATCTTACTGTGATTGCTTTATTGGAAATAGTCTGATCACTTCTTGAATCTGTTGCTGTCCAGGTAATTCCTCCGTTTGTCCATGTTTTTGTGGTGTAAGATGATGCGCTTGAAGTTGGAATTGTTTCAAATGTTTCATTCACACAATTTGTTGAAGGTGTTGTTCCTGAATTCGTAGTTGCTGAAACTGTTGAGCTATTGGCAGAAGTATTTCCAGCAGCGTCTTTAGCTTTTATATAAAAACTATAGGTTGTTGAAGAATTCAGACCTGTAACGGTTGTCGATGTTGAAGTTACGTTAGATTTTAAGCTTCCGTTTATATAAACATCATACGAAGTTACGGCTACATTGTCGGTTGATGCATTCCAGGTTAACGAAATACTGTTGGCTGTTTTTGAAGGAATTGCGAGGTTGGTTACCGTAGTCGGCGCTTGTGTATCTTGCGTCGGAGTCTGAGATCCCCAAATTTGATTGACATAATTTGGATTGTCGATAAATGGATTTCTGTTTCCCTGAAAAGTGTAAGAAGCGTTGTTTCTGGTAATTTCGGCCTGCGAAACCGGATCTTGATTGTGCCACGCCAAAAGTACATTCAGCTCCCAAGTCTGTAGTCCCGGAAAAGCGGAGCTTCCAAGCATATTTCCTGAGGAAAAAGAAGATAATTGACTTTGATAACGGGTCACAAAGTAGAAAACCATTCTTGCCACATCTCCTTTAAATTCATCGATCGGCTCAAAAACCGTTCCCGAAAAACCTGAAGAGGTTGAGCTTCCCAGTTTTGATCCGTTTTGAGAAGTGAAAGTTGTACTTCCTACTTTCCCGAATGGATAGTTTGATCGCATTCCGTTTACTTTTCCATCTGTCGCTCTTATGAAATGAATGTCATTTCTCATCGGAGAAGCTTCATTAAATAAACTTTGAGGCACGATGTGTTCACGATTGTAGCAATTTCCTTCTGTAGAGTACGTTCCGCACTGATCACTTACCGGACTGAAATTGTAAGGATCGCTAGAAGTTGATCTTTCAGAATAAATATCTAAAATAGAGCCGTCGTTCTCGTAATTTTTATCAATGTCTGTGGTTTTATAGGCAGTCCAGAGACCATTGTAACCTTTGTCCTGATGTCCGTTGGTAATTATTGAGCTTAGTGCGCTTTTCAAAGCTGCTCCCGAAAGTCCGTTTGCCGAAGAATAATAACCGGACGGAGCCTGTGCATTCACAAGCTGAGCGAATAAAAGAGATAATAATAGTTTTTTCATGTTAACAGATTTAATCTAAGATAATCATAATTTTAACAATATAAAATTACAGGATCGTTAAATTTATTATATGAAGTATGAATTTTTATTAATGACTAAAATAGTTTTTTAATAATTTATTTTTTAAAATAAACGGATTTGATTTGGGTGATCCTTTTTTTTGATTTTAATTTAATTAAAACCTATTATCAAATAATTATTAATTGATAAATATCATAGATTTTTCTAAAATAGCAATAGTAAAAAGATTTATTTTTGTGATTATTATTTTTATTTAGAATGATTAAAAATTTATCTTTGAAGCTTTTTGTAAGCTTATCAATCGCAGGTTGTATATCAACTTATGGACAATGTACTCCGGTAAGTGAGTTTTCGGAAAATTTCGACACTTTGTCGTGCTGTAATATGGGAGTTGTTCCCGCATGTTGGAACAGTATCGTAACTCAGGGTGGTAATCAGATTATCTCAAGCACATCTCCGGCTTCTGCACCCAGTAATATTTATCAGAATGGGTATAACAAAGTGTCGATCGTCATCTTGCCACCATTGAGCAATGTCAATGCAGGAACGCATCATTTCAGATTCAAGGCGAGAGCCAACGGAGGACCGGGTCTTTTAGAATTTGGATATATGACTGATGTAAATGATGCAGCTACTTTTGCAGTCCTGCAATCGATTACTATTACCAACAGTACCTATGACAATACATCAGAACGAATTTTAGATGTGCCGACTACTGTTCCGGCAAACGCAAGATTAGCAATAAGAAATCCGGGAACAACTTGGGCAGGGCATTATTGGGATGACGCAATTTGGGAACCCAAATCAAATTTAAGCACTGATGAAACAAAAATAAACGAGGTTAAGATTTACCCAAACCCATTTAAAGATGTTATTAAAGTTTCAAGTGTAAAAAATGCTGAAGTTTTAAAAGTAACTGATGTTTCAGGAAGAGTAGTGAAAACAATCATAAAGCCGTCTTCAGAAATCAATTTAAGTGATTTGAAATCAGGAGTTTATTTTTTGACGATTCAATCAAAAGATGAGAAAACTCAATCATTTAAAGTGATTAAAGAATAAAAATATTTTAGTAAATATTTTTATAAATAAAAAGTCAATACACAGTGTATTGACTTTTATATTTAAATCTTTTAAGATCATTATTTTTTCATTCCCGGAGGATAGTTTGCCATAATTTCTGCTACGATCTGAGGAATTTGCTTTTGTTTAGCCTGCGGTCTGTCTACAGAAATTCCGCTTCCGATGCCTTGCCAAACCAGTTTGTTGGTTTTAGAATCGATCAAATCTACTATGATTGCGCCTTCATTATAATTGCTAGACCATGTTCTGTTCATGCCGATTCCCCATCCGAATCCGCCTCCCCATCCCCACATTCCACCGGGATTTGAGGTAGTAATATCGGTGATTTTTTTGTGATTGGCTTTCACATTAACGATCAGATCAGGGTTTTCACCGGATTGAAGACCTTTCGTCTGTAATTGCTTAGACAATTCGTTCAAAACTCTGTCTTTATCAATATCATTCAGTTTCAGATCATCAATTCTTATTTTATAAGTTTTATAAGAAGTGAAATTTGCAGTTTCTGCATAATCTGAACGTACTTTAAAAGGACTGCAAGAAGATAAACCCAAGGTTGCTGCCAGCAAAATAAAAATATATTTCTTCATTTTATTGATTTTTTTTATTAATTTTTATAAATGTATCTGTCTTTTTATCGTATCCGTACGGACAATGTTTACAGCCGCTTTTGCAGCAATATCCACGTTTGAGGTGGAATTTTTCTGTAAAAACCTTATAACCCTGCTCATTGTAGTAAAAGTCTTCATGTTCTTTGATGTCAAAATGTGCCATAAGTTAAATCAAAACTTTTATATTTGTTATCATGATAATTGTGTGCCAAAAGCTCCTCAAAAATACAAAAATAAACGGCATTACGCTTTATCCTTTTATATTCATTAAAAAACCTGAAGATAAGAGAAATAGAGTGCTTATCAACCACGAAAAAATCCATCTGAGACAGCAGTTGGAGCTGTTGATTATTTTCTTTTATCTGGCATATGTTGCAGAATATTATTATCATTTTTTCAGATTAAAAAATCCTCACAAAGCTTATCTCGCCATCTCCTTTGAAAGAGAAGCTTACGCAAATGAGCACGATCTGAATTATCTTAAAAAAAGAAAATTCTTGGGATTTTGGAAATATTTAAGAAGATAAATCAACATCATTTTTGTCATTCCGGAAGAATCTAAACAATTTTTATTAACTCCGCTTAGATTCTTCCGGAATGACAAACTGTATGAATAATTAAAAGTATACTATTTTAAAAAAGATGCTATTACAAGTCCCGACAGAAAATATTCCAATTCAGGAAATTAAGATTAATAAAAATGTAAGACTATTTATTAAGAGGGAAGATCTTATTCATCCCGAAATTTCAGGAAATAAATACTGGAAACTGTTTTTTAATATCAATCATTATCTTGAAAGTCAACCCGAAAATCCTTTAATCATTACATTTGGAGGAGCTTTTTCCAATCATATTTCAGCAGTTTCAGCGTTAGGAAAACTATCAGAAATTCCAACTTTGGGAATTATCAGAGGTGAAGAGCTGGAACAAAAATGGAAAGATAACCCAACATTGGTTTTTGCAAAGCGAAACGGCATGAATCTCAAATTTGTTACCCGTGAAGAATATCGTCATAAGGAAAAACTGACCGAATTTTTGCAGCATGAATTTCCGGATGCGTTGATCATTCCTGAAGGCGGAACAAATGAAAAGGCAGTTCAAGGCATTAAAATGATGCTGAATAACGATACAAAAGATTTTGATTATCTTTGCACAGCAGTTGGAACAGGAGGTACGATTTCCGGAATTTCAGAGTTTTGTGAAGATAATCAGAACGTTATAGGTTTTAAAGTTGTTGATGACTCATCTTTACATGATAGAATTTTAAAATTAACCTCAAAAAGAAATTTCTATCTAACTGATGCCGTTTTTGGTGGTTACGGGAAAATAAATGATGATACCATTCGTTTTATTAATGATTTTAAAGCGAAATATGATATTCCTCTAGACCCGATTTATACAGGGAAAATGATGCAGAAGGTTTTTCAAATGATCGATGAAAATTATTTTCCTGATGGAAGTAAAATTCTGTGTTTTCATACAGGAGGATTACAGGGAATTGAAGGAGCTAATTTGCTTTTAGAAAAACAAAATAGAGATTTAATCAGATAAATTTAAATATGAAACAGTCATTTAATTTATTAATAAATAATTTTATGAGTGTTCATTTAATAGTTCTAAAAAAATAAAAAAAATGAAAAGACTTTTCTTACTAATAAGCCTTTTAGTTTTATCAAAATTCTCAGCTCAGACCTGGGCGACTGAAGATCAATATATCCAGAAATTTGCGCAATACGCCGTTGAAGAAATGGAAAAGTATAAAATTCCGGCTTCTATTACGCTTGCACAGGGGCTTTTGGAAACTGGTGGCGGACAAAGCCGATTGGCCCAGGAAGGTAAAAATCATTTCGGAATAAAATGTAAAGAAGACTGGACCGGAAAAACAATGAAGCACACCGATGATGCTCCTAATGAGTGTTTCCGTGTGTATGATGATCCGAAACAATCTTATGAAGATCATTCGATATTTTTAGCAACCCGAAAATATTACACGAATCTCTTCAATCTGGATATGAAAGACTACAAAGCATGGGCTCACGGTCTGAAAAAAGCGGGTTACGCAACAAATCCTCGTTATGCATCAATTCTGATCAGTAAAATCGAAAAGTACAAATTGTATGAGTTTGATGAAGTAAATTCTAAAGAAGTACTCTATGCAGTTCTGAGAAAATATCCTGATTTGAAAGACGACCGTACTTTCATGGCAAGTCTGCAGCCCTCAAAAACTCAAAGGAAAGAACCGGTAACTGTGAAAGTGCCGTATAAACCGACTTCATATGCTCAGCAACAGAAAAGGGTAGAGCGAATAAAATCAAAAGCAGAAATCCTCAATTCCATTTTAATTAAAAGCCATCCGAATGGTGGTTTAAAATACGTGGTAATTCCTGAGGACACTAATGTTCAGTTTATTGCCAATAAATTTAAAATCAGCGACAGCAAATTGATCAAATGGAATGATTTGCAGTCTGATGTTCTGAAAAAAGACGATATCGTATTTTTAGAATCGAAAAATTCTGAAGGAAATACACCGACTTACAAAGCAGAATTTGGTGAAGATATGCATGACATTGCACAAAAATTCGGTGTGAAACTCAACAAATTATACGCAAAAAACAGAATGGATGAGGGACAGAAACCTTCTGCCGGACAATTAATCTACCTTATTGATAAAAAACCCAGAAACTAAATTGGTTTTCAGTTTTTAGTTCATGGTTGTTGGTTAATACCGATAACTATTTGCTGCGAACTGTCAACTAACAACGATCAACTTACTATAATGAGATACCAGAGAAGTTCAGCTTTATTTGAAGAAGCTTACAAATATATTCCGGGAGGTGTGAATTCTCCTGTACGTGCCTTTAAATCTGTAGGCGGAGTGCCTGTTTTTATGAAATCTGCAAAAGGCGCATATCTTACGGATGCTGATGATAATACTTATATCGACTACATCAATTCATGGGGACCTGCGATTTTAGGACATACTCATCCGGAAGTTTTAGAGGAATTAAAAATTCAGGCGGAGAAAGGTTTTTCTTTTGGTGCTCCGACAGAGCTTGAAACGGAGATAGCAAAATTCATTACAGAAAACGTTCCGAATATCGATCAGATAAGAATGGTTTCTTCCGGTACCGAAGCGTGTATGAGTGCAGTAAGATTGGCAAGAGGTTTTACCGGAAGAGATAAAATTGTGAAATTTGAAGGCTGTTATCATGGGCATTCAGATTCATTTCTGATTAAAGCGGGTAGTGGTGCGGCAACCTTTGGAAACCCAAATTCTCCGGGAGTAACTTCGGGAACGGCAAAAGATACTTTGCTGGCAAGATATAATAATTTTGAGCAGGTTCAGGATTTGTTCAGACACAATGAGGGTGAAATTGCTGCGGTTATTATTGAGCCGGTTGCCGGAAATATGGGTTGTGTTTTACCGGAAAATAATTTCCTTCAAAATTTAAGAAAGATTTGCGATGAAAACGGAGCTTTGTTGATTTTTGATGAAGTGATGACAGGTTTCAGATTAGCATTTGGCGGAGCTCAGGAATTGTACAATGTAAAGGCAGATTTGGTAACGTATGGAAAGGTAATCGGTGGTGGTTTGCCAGTCGGTGCTTTTGCAGGAAGAAACGAAATTATGGATCATCTTGCTCCAAAAGGTGCAGTTTACCAAGCCGGAACATTAAGCGGAAATCCTTTAGCAATGAGAGCAGGTTTAAAAACGCTGCAACTCATTAAAAATGATGAAAATTTCTTTAATAATCTTAATAAAACGACTGAAACCTTAGATTTTGAAATCGGAAAAATTTTGAATGAAAAAGGAATTGCCCACAAGATCAACAGAAAGGGATCAATGATGTCGGTGTTTTTTCATATCAACAGGGTTTCAAATTTTGATGAGGCTCAACAGGCGAATCATTCTTTATTCAATAATTTCTTCCATCAGATGCTGACCAACGGAATTTATCTTCCGCCAAGTGGTTATGAAACGTATTTTATCAGTAATGCCATTAAAGATAAAGAGATTGATATGACACTGGAAGCCGTGAGAAAATTTGAGTATTCTTAAGATTAACTACATACAAAATAGAAAAGACAAGATTTATTTCTTGTCTTTTTTGGTTAAAAATTAAAATTCTATAAATTATAAAAATAAGCAGAGTATTTGTCATTCCGTAGGAATCTCAATAGTCTGAATTTGTTACTTAAATTCTTACGGAATAACAACATTACTCTTATAAATGTAAAAACTATATTAGGATCAAATTTTTCAACAAATTTTCTAAATTCAGACAAAATAAAAATCCCTCAGGAAATTTTCCTGAGGGATTCAATTTAATATGAAGAAACTAATTACTTGAATTTTATAATCCAGCCCATCCGTTTGCCCAAGTTGGTGTAGATGTACCACTTCCAGCTCCTGTAGCAGAAGTATTTTCGGTATAAGTATTTGCTAAGACAGTGATTGTAGGTCCTGTTAATGGTCCTGATCCATCAGGATCGTTTCCTTTTGCAGAAGCTTTGTTAGTTACAGCGTCAAATTTTATGTTGGTGATTTTATTAGCGCCATTAAAATAAGTAACAGAAGCGTTGTTTTCTACGTTTATACCTGTAGTCCAGTTAGATAAAACAATATTATCAAATGTTCCATATGTACCCACTCTCAATTTTAAACCATCTGCTTCACCTGTAGTTCCACCTATGAACGTTGCATTTTTGATGGTAGGGTTTGATCTTGGGTTTGCGTCATTATCATTAGAGTTGTTATCAGCTTCAATACCTCTGTTTCCAACACCGTTTGCTCTTCTCTTTGTGTAAACATTAGTAGCGGTTCCGTTCCAGCCTTCAGTCCAGTCAAAAGCATCATCTTCGTTAGCAACAGAAACAATGTTTGATACATTTACAGTTCCTCCGAAAAATTCGATACCGTCATCAGATCCGTTGATCATAGAAACATTGTCGATTGTAGTACCGTTACCAACAGCGAAAAGAGACAAACCATTGAATTCTTTATCAGCAGTAAAGATAGCACCTGCATATTCAATTCTTACATACTTTAAGATTCCGGAGTTGTCAGCAGCATTTGTTCCTCCGTAAGTAGCATTACCTACTTCGGCAGTAGCTGTAGTTCCTTTGTTGATAGGTGCTTTTCCACAAATTACCAAACCTCCCCAGCTTCCGGGCGTAGCAGCAGGTGAAGTAAATACAACTGGAGAAGCAGCTGTTCCATTTGCGTAGATTTTGCCATCCTGCTCAATTGTAATATATGCAGAAGTACCACCAGTAGCCTCAATTCTTGTTCCGGCAGGAATTACTAAAGTACCGCCAGCTTTTACCGCTACAGCTCCTGTAAGTTTATATACTTTTGAAGGATCTAAAGTCACTGTTTCACCAGATTTTACTTCACCTTTAAAGTTGTTTGGGTCAGAAGCAATACCGGTTGAGATGATTTCTTCGTCATCATTATCACTACAAGAGTGGAATACTACTGCTGTAGTAGACATTACGAATACAGCAGCTAATAATTTTAAAGTGTTCTTTTTCATTTTACAATATTTTTTTTAATTTATTTTAATTTTTAGAATTCATAAGAAACGCTTGCGCCTATACCTGTTCCTCTTTTGTATTTTTTAGATATAAGTTCACTTCCGGTAAGTGGGTTTTCCTGTACTCTTTGGAAGTATGGATTGATTAAATTTCGTCCGGATAAAGAAATTCCGATTCCGCTGCGTAATTTGAATTTAAGTGTTGCATCAAGGGTGCTGAATGCTTTATCGACCATATTTCCTCTGTTTTGGAAACCTAATGCATAGATATTATCTGAAATATAAGAATACGATACTACAAAGTCCATTGTATTTCTGTCTCCCCATTTATGCTCAACACCTATATTTGCATTAGCAAGGAATTCTGATGCTCCCTGTAATTTATCTTTATCTTTAATGAAAGAAGCTGAGAATCCTGATCCCTGGTTTTCTTTTATAATTTTGTCATTATCAAGATCCTGCTCAGTATTAAGATATGTTCCGTTTAGGAAAGTATAAAATCTTGTTTTTCCGGAATCGTAGATGTCTTTTCTTACTTCTGCTTCCAAACCAAACACTCTTCCCGTATCACCAACGTTCATGAAAGACACAGAGTTTGATGAGGAGTTTATCGTAGTTCTGGCAAGCGGATTCTGAATATATTTAGCAAAAGCCGTTAATGATATCAGCTCGTTTTTCTTAGGAAACCATTCCCACTTCAGATCTACATTGTAGTTGTCTGATGGATAGTTTGAAACATTACCAATTGTACTTTCATCTACATCTACATATTCGAAAGGTGCTGTTTCAAGCAAAAGTGGAGTTGTATAAGTTTTAGAACCTGCTAATCTCAGATTATGCTTATCATTTAAGCTATATTTTAAATTAAATGCAGGTAATATTTTGTTATAATCTCTGTTAATCTTTCCTTGTAGAATTGCAGTATTGTAAGTTAATTTCTGCATCAGATTCTCATATCTTGCACCTAATTGAGCTGTAAATTTATCGCTAAATTTATAATCAACATTTACATACCCTGCATTATTGGTCATTTCAGATGTAAAAGTCTGCGGAGTTAATGCTGTTTCAGGATTATATTTGATATCCCCTCTGAAAGTTACAATATCAAATAAAGCACCAGTCTGATAATTCCCTAAATTGAAGAAAGAATCATAATTGTTCGGATCTACAAAATAGGTTCCTTGAGCAGGTAAGATTCTGAAGTTGTATTGTGTTGCTTTGAAGTCAGTGTCTTTATATCTACCACTGTATCCTAAAGTGATTTTTGCTTTTTCGCCTAACTTATAATCTGCATGTAGATCACCTACGAAGTCATTTTCTAAAAGCTGATCATAATATCTGTTGTTTGCACCAGGGTTTGAGCTGGCAAAAAAACTGTAGTTCTGTAGTTTATCAAATACAGTTACGTTATCTTGTCTGTCTGGTCTTCTGCTGTCTAACCTATTATAACCGATGTTCCAAGAAATTTTTAAAGGTTCAGATACAGTATGCTCGCCTCTCAATTGATTTGCAATCAAATCGTTAATACGATAAGTAGCTCTTCTTTGTTGTGTCACAAATCTTTCCTGTGAGGGGTCATTGTCATAATAGTCTCTATTATAACCTGCGTAATTTCCTAGTTTTTGTTCACTGGTGTGAATATAGTTGGAAGATAAATTAATGTTGTTATTACCATTAATTTTATAATTAATATTTACTACCCCTGTTGAGTTGGTTGTATACTTATATTCTTCAGCATTATTGTAAATTCTCAATGCATTATCCTGACCGTCATAAGCTCCGCCGGTAGTTCCTTTGAAATACTCGTAGCTATTGTCAAAGCCTCCATATCCAAAAATACTTAATCTCCCCTGATCACCGATTTTAAAATTGGTTCCGAAGTCAAAACTTAGAGAAGAGTTGAATGGATTGTTAACTTCCTGATTTTTCCAAGATGTTTTGAAAACATATCCCTGATTTACAATTGCATTTTTAGAAGGCTGATCAATTTTTGTGAAACCAAAATATTCAGGTCCGTCTTGTAAGAAAAAATTATTTTTATTGATAGCATTAAAGTTAACTGAAGATCCTAAGTTGATCTTAAAATATGGCTTTCCGCTATAGACTTTAGTTACAATATCTACGTTAGCTCCAGACATATCACCCCAAAGTTTAGGATTATAAACTTTTTCTAATCCTACAAAATCGATCATATCAGTCTTGATAATACTTAGATCGATATTTTTGAATAAAGGATCGTTTGATGGAACCTGTAGCCCGTTGATGGTTGTAGAGTTGTTACGGTCACCAAGACCACGAATGAAAATTTGTCCGCTGCCTTCCTGTTTTTGTGATCCTGTAGCTTTGGTAACTGCTACAGAAACGTCACCTACACCTTGCTTTTCAAGCTGTACAGAGCCAACTCTTTCAATAACTTCTACAGATTTTCTCTGTACACTTATGATATTTGCCTCACCTCCCTTTTTTGTGGTACCTTGAATGATAACACCTTCAATCTTTTTTTCTTTTTTTACGGTATCATTTTTCTCTTGAGCGTAAAATAAAGTTCCGGATGTAGTAAGGAACAAAACAGCGATACTCAGTTTTCTAAAATTCATTTCTTTTTTACTAATTACTTTCGGTGCAAAGGAATAAAAGATTAGAGGTTTATCTGGTTTAGTTAATTTTAAATTTTTCTTAACTAAATATTACGAAATACCCTTTAATATTAAGTTTATGTGAATGAAAACTAATTATCGGTCTTGTTGCTTAAATTTTGTTAACTTTGAATTGTAAAAATCGAAAATGAACCAAAAAAAGATTCTATTAATTGATGATGAACTGGATATTCTGGAAATTCTTTCATACAATTTAGAAAAAGAAGGCTATGACATATATACTGCCACAAACGGTAACGAAGGTATAGAAAAAGCCAAAGAAATTATCCCGGATCTTATTTTATTAGATGTCATGATGCCCGAAAAAGACGGCATTGAAACTTGTCAGGAACTCCGAAAAGTAAAAGAACTTCAAAAAAGTCTTATTGTTTTTCTTTCTGCAAGAAGTGAAGAGTTTTCTCAGTTGGCAGGCTTTCAGGCAGGTGCCAATGATTACATCGTAAAGCTTATTAAACCCAAAATTTTAATTTCTAAAGTAAATGCATTATTACAACTGACTTCGCAAGTCTCTGATAATGCAAAACTGATCGAGGTGGGAGACCTGATTATCGATAAAGATAATTTCAGAGTTTCAAAAAGCGGACAGCAGTTTTTACTTCCAAAGAAAGAATTTGATTTACTTTATCTTCTGGCTTCTAATACCGAAAAAGTTTTCAAAAGAGAAGAAATTCTTGAGAAAGTCTGGGGTAATGATGTAATTGTGGGGGAAAGAACCATCGACGTTCATATCAGAAGGTTAAGAGAAAAATTGGGAATCAATACCATTCAGACTTTAAAAGGAATAGGATATAAGCTGATTGTTTAATTCAAAAATACTACCTTTACTTATATAACCCATAAATTTTGTAAAATTGAAATTTTACAGACTCAGTTTCATCTCCTCGTGTCTCTTGACTTTGGTCATGCTTATTTTAGTCATCATATTTGATGCGCTTCATGACCGCTATTACCACAATTCGGTTTTCATAACCGGGATTGCGGTTAGTGTTTTGATCATGTTCGTGATCAATTATGTTGTACTCGAGTTGCTTTTTAATTATTATGCAAAAAAGCAGGTACGAAACATTTCCAAAATTTTGCCGGAAGAGATCGTCTATGATAATCAGGAAAATATTACTTTAAAAGAATTAGGCGAAAGGTTTTCAGATTTCAACCAACAGAAAGTCACCGAAATGGAAGTGATGAAAAAAATGGAAAGCTACCGTAAAGAATACATCGGGAACGTTTCTCATGAGCTTAAAACACCGTTGTTTTCAATTCAGGGATATGTTGAGACATTGAGTGAAGGCGGAGTGGAAAATCTGAATATCAGAGATAAATATCTCGAAAGGATAGGTATTTCAGTGGAAAGATTGATTGCCATTGTTAATGATCTGGATATGATTAACCGGCTTGAGGCGGGCGAAATTAATCTTACCGTATCAAAATTTGATGTCAATATTCTCGTAAAAGAAATTTTCGACCTTCTTGACCTGGAAGCTGAAAAAAACAATACCGTTCTACAGCTTCAGACTTTACACAGCCAGATCTTTGTGGAAGCAGACAAACAAAAGATTTCCCAGGTTTTCATCAATCTTATTTCAAACGCAATCCATTATGCCAACAGACAGGAAGCAAAGGTTGTTGTAAAAACCAGTGTTCTTAAAAATAAAGTACTCATCGAGGTTATTGACAACGGCATGGGAATCAAAGAAGAGCTTTTGCCAAGAATCTTCGAACGCTTTTACCGTGTAGAAACCAGCCGAAGCAGAAGACAAGGCGGTTCAGGTCTTGGACTTGCCATCGTAAAACATATATTGGAAGCTCATAATGAAAACATTACGGTAGAAAGTGTATATCTGGAGGGAACCAAATTTAGTTTCATGCTCGACAAAAGCAAATAGGTCCCTTAGAATGTAATCAAAAAAAAATTCTAAAAAAGTATTAAATATTCTTTTCTAAAATCTCATTTATTATATATTTGCAACAGAAATTGATCAATTAAATTAAGGCAAAAATAGAAATTGGAATAGTAGTATGGTTTACAAAATCCGTGTAATATTAGATACAAAAGAAGATATTTTCCGTGATGTTGAGATTAAAGGAAAACAAACACTCTGGAACCTTCATTTAGGAATCAAAAGTGCTTTCAACCTTAGTGGTGATGAGCTTTCTACTTTTAATCTCCTTGAAGAAGATGGTACGATCGTGAAAAGTGTTCCTCTGGAAGATATGAGTGATGAAGGTGATGGCGAAATTATGTCAGACGTTTACATCGATGAAGCATTTGAGGCAACAGGTGACAAAGCGCAGTTCCAATACGGTCTGCTGGATTTATGGGAATTTTTCTGCGAGCTTGTAGAGGTAATAGAAGAGACGAAAGGGGTAAATTATCCAATTACAGTATACAGATTCGGGAATGCTCCTCTGAAAGCTCCAAGCAAAAGCGGGAGCGGCTCAGGATCAAAAAATAAAAAATCTGCAATGCCTTTGATAGATGATGATTTTGGTTTTGAAGATGATTTTGGTGTGAGCAATAACTTTGCAGACGAAGATGATGATACCTTTGATGATGAAGAAGATGATGACTACAACGATGATGTCTTCGATGACGAAGATGACAGCGATGATGATAGAGTATAAAAAAATGGAACCCTGAATTTTTTAATTCAGGGTTTTTTATTCAGGTAGGTCAGATGATAATTTTAACTGTATTTAATAGACTTTACCGGAGATATTTTACTGATCAGGTAGCTCGGAATAATCAATGCCAATCCTGAAATCAATAAAATTCCTGCAGATATTGAAAGAATCATTACAGGATTCAAATCGACAGGTACTGTACTCACGTAATAATTTTCAGGATTTAGTTTGATAATTCCAAAAAACTTCTGGATTAATAAAAGCCCTAAACCGATCGCATTTCCATAAAGCAACCCCGGAACCATAATAATCAAGGTGTAATTAATAAAAGTTGCTCGAATTTGGGCATTGGTTGCGCCCAAGGTTTTCAGTAAGCCGATAGAATTTGTTCGTTCAATAATCAAAATAAGAAGAACCATAATGATATTGATGATGACTACAATCAGCATGATAGAAATGATTAAGGCAATATTTACATCAAAGATGCTGATCCAGTCGTTGATCTGTGGGAATTTATCGGTTGCTTTTTCAGCATAATTTTTATAGCCGATCAGTTTATCAATATCGGCAGAATCTTTATCGATATCATCTACATTTTTAAAGAAAATATCAATTCCGCCAATATCTTCCGGAGCCATATCCTGAATTTTTCTTACATGATTCACATCACCAATCACAAACTGATCGTCAATCATCTTAATATCCGTCTTATAAATTCCAACGATCTGAAATTTTCTGTAGATCTGCCTCTGATCTTCTTTTGCAAAGACTGTCACAATGCTGTCGTTAACTTTCAGATGAAGGTCACTCGCTATTTTTTCAGAAATGGTAACGCCATTATTGTAACCTTGCTCGGTAATTTGGGGTGTTTTGCCTGCAATCAGAAATTTTTTAAATCTTAAACTGTCAAAATCTTTTCCCACACCTTTAAAGATGATTCCTGCAAAGCTATGTTCGTTACGCATGATTCCTGTCACCATTGCATATTTCTGCACACTTTCCACATCATCAAGTTCTTTCAGTTTTTTAATGTTTAAACCTTGATTATCAAGTATGGAAGTATTATATGAAGAATTTGAACGGGTAGATTTTACGGTAATATGTCCGCTGAAATCTGCCAGTCGCTCTTTGATTGCTTTTTTTGAGCCGAAACCTGTGCAAACAGTAATTAAAGAAACAATGATTCCTAATGCCACAGAAAGTCTGCCGATGAAGATGATCACCCGGGATAGGTTATTTTTGTTATCTTTGGAAAACGCTATTTTTCTAGAGAAATATAAAGGAAATTTCAAGCTTATGAATTTAGATTTCAAAATTAAAACTTTAGTTCTTATTTGCCTAATTTTTTTAGGAGTATTCAGTCCATATTATTCTCAGAACCAAGATCAGGATTGCTTCAAAGCCGGTGCAGACAGACCTGAGTTATATTTACCGGTACTAAAAGGTAAAACCATAGGAATTGTGACCAACCAAACCGGTTTGATGAAAGATAAAACTCATGTGGTTGATTATTTAGTAAAAAACGGAATCAAAATCAAAACAATTTTTGCTCCCGAACATGGTTTCAGAGGTGATGCAGATGCAGGTGAAAAAGTAAAAAACGGAGTAGATGTAAAAACAGGAATTCCTATCATTTCACTTTACGGGGCTAATAAAAAGCCAAGACCTGAGCAATTGAAAGGTTTAGATATTGTGTTGTTTGATATTCAGGATGTTGGAGTTCGATTTTACACTTATATCTCTACGTTGACTTATTTAATGGAAGCCGGAGCTGAAAATAATGTTGAGATTTTAGTTTTAGACAGACCCAATCCGCATGACGGATATATTGACGGACCCGTTTTAAAGAAAAAATGGGAAAGTTTTGTCGGAATGCACGAAGTTCCCGTTGTTTATGGTTTAACAATTGGCGAATATGGAAAAATGGTTAACGGCGAAAAATGGCTGAAGAATGGAGTACAGGCGAAATATACCTTAATCCCGATGCAAAAATATCATAAGCAAAAACGTTACGCTATCTTAGATAAGCCTTCTCCTAACTTACCCAACGACAAATCGATCAATCTATATCCGAGCTTATGTTTCTTTGAAGGAACGCAGGTTTCTGTAGGTAGAGGAACGGATATTCCTTTTCAGGTGTACGGTTCACCCTGGACGAAAGACTTGCCTTATAAGTTCACCCCAAAACCGAATTTTGGAGCGAAAGATCCTTTTCTGAACGGAAAATTATGTTACGGTGAAGATCTTTCGAATTATTCCAAAGATTTAAAAGAATTAAATGTAGAATGGCTGCTCAAAGCTTACAAAAATTATAAAAACCCTCAACAGGATTTTTTCCTTAAAAATCTTTTCTTTGATACTTTGGCAGGAAGTGATGATTTAAGAAAACAAATCGTTGCCGGAAAATCTGAAGCAGAGATCAAAGCCTCATGGAAATCTGATCTTGAAAAATTCTCAAAAATCAGAAGTAAATATGTGATTTATGAAGATTAAAGATGTGAATTGTCAATGGCTTTGTCGGGCGATTTTTAAAATTTACCAGTCTGAGGGACTTCAAGATGATCATTCACCATTTGTCAATCAAAATTCTGTGGCGGATTTTTATCATCTTTCCCTTTATTCAAAATAAAAAGTCCGATTGACAAACCAATGACTCCCGCAAAAGCAGTCATCAATGCCCGTTCTAATTTATCAGCTTCTTTATTGCCTAAATAATTCATAAGGAAAAGAATGGCAAAAGTAATTGCAGAGATAATAATGTGGTTTTTACCGAAAATTTTCATGATATTATTTTAGTCTGTAAGAAATCATTACTCCTCCTCTGTACGGAATAATTTCACCGCTTCTGTTATAGCCATCCGCACTATCGTATCTTTCACCGGTTCCACGAACGTATCCTTTATAAAAATCTTGCGAGGTTCCAATTCCTGCAAAAATGTCCATATTCCAATTATCTGCTAATCTAAACTGATAACCTCCTTCGACTCCAAAAAGAAAAGAAAATCCTTTTTGATAAAGTTGAGAGTTGATATAAGGTGTTGGAAGTCCTGCTTGAGCATCAACAAAAGGTCTGTCATTCCAATAATTAGGTTTTTGTACTATATATGCTCCAAAAGAAACATTACCTCCTATATGCCATCCTTTAAAAGCTTCTTTAAAATAATATCTTCCTTCAACAGTTCCCATATAAATCTGTGCTTCATGTCCTGCAAAAGATTTCCAGGGAGATATTAAAACATCACCTTGCAGGGTAAATTTATTATTAAGCTGGTATTCTAATCCTGCATTAACTACTCCGATAGGAATAAGCAAAGCATTACCTTTTATATAAAGTTTTTTTTCAGATTTTGAATCGTTTTCCAACGTTTGGTTTTCCTGAGCATATATATTTATTATTGAAAATAAACTTAATGCAATAAAAATTTTATTTTTCAAACTGTTTCCTATTTGATTTTATTTAATAATTCTTTTGCTAAAGATGCATCTTTTCCGGCTTGCTCAGCCATAGTTTTAGACATTTCCGCATAATTTTTAGCGATATCAGTAATGCCAAGATTAAAATAAATTTTTGCTAAAATATAAGTGTTTTCAGCAGTTTCACCTCTCATTACGGATTTTTCTGCCCATTCTGCCGCTTTCTTAAGAGAAGATTTTGTTCTGATGTGATCAGAGAAAATCCAGGCTGCTTTTAAAAGTTCGTTGGGTTCAAATGAATCTGCATTTTTATAATAATCTAAAGCAGCTTTTTCATATTCTGGGAAATTTGCATTTTGCTCATAGTAACTCAATTTTGTCTGATTGAGTTTAAGAATCGCTGCTTCTTTTCCTACCAAAGGCTCTGCAGTTTTCATGAAGTAATCTTCATTGATTTTTTTATTCTTGTCGTCAATAGATTCCTGAACAACTTTAGCTAAAACCAATTGATTATTAAATTCTTTATAATTTTCTTCGGGTAAAAACTTTATAATGTCTGCCTTTTGAGAAACAAAGGTTTTATAATTAATATCTTCTGTTGATTTTAAGAAATATAAAAGAAATCCTACATCTTCTTTTGTAAATTCGTCTGTATTTTTTCTGTTTGCAAAATATCTTTCAGATGCTTGTTTTGCAAATTCATAATCAGTATTTGAATTTAGCTTCATAATGTTAATCAGGAAATCACGGTCTTTTTCTCCTTTGGCAAAACGTTCTTTCAGTGAGCCTTTTTTATTGTTGGGAGAATTAATATCCTGCGCCATTGCCAGAAAAATACCTTCTTCCATATAGCCGTAATTTTGAGAAACCAATTCGCCGTCACCATTCAGGAATAAATAAGTAGGATAAGAACGCACACCGAATTTCTGTGCAACCTCTTTTCCTTCACCTTTTTCCATGTCAATTCTTGCATTGACAAAATTTTTATTGTAAAAATCCCCGACAGATTTTTTTGTAAAAACATTTTTTTCCATCATTTTGCAGGGACCACACCATGAAGCATAGGCATCAATGAATACGAGTTTGTTCTCCTTTTTTGCTTTTGCAATGAGATCTTTGAAGGGGATGTCCTGAAACTGAATCTCGTCCTGAGCAAATGTAAGTATGGTGATAAAAATAAATAATCCGGAGATGATCTTTTTCATTTTTCTGTTATAAATTTAATAAGCGAAGATACTTAATTTTGATTTATTGGAAATGTGAAAATCTCTTAAAATTATCAGGGTGAATTTTAAATAAAAAACCACCTCATAAAAGGTGGTTTTGTGGTTTCTCCAGGAATCGAACCAGGGACACATGGATTTTCAATCCATTGCTCTACCAACTGAGCTAAGAAACCAATATGTTTTTATTTGATTTACTTCGTTGTTTAAAGTGGGTGCAAAAATATAGTTTTTTATGATACTGAGCAAATAATTTTTATAAAAATTATTAAAATAAAAAACCACCTTATAAAAGGTGGTTTTGTGGTTTCTCCAGGAATCGAACCAGGGACACATGGATTTTCAATCCATTGCTCTACCAACTGAGCTAAGAAACCAATATATTTTTGTTTGTTCTACTTCGGTGTTTTAAAGTGATGCAAAAGTAGTAAGTTTTGATATATGAAGCAAGTATTAACGGTTTTTTTTTAACAAAAATTAAAAACTTACTGATTTTCAGGAGTATTATTTTCCTGCTCCTTTCTTATCTGCTCGCTCATTTCTTCTAATACAGGTTTTATCGTGCTTTCGGGAAGATCGCTTATTCTGATATACATCAATCCGTCAATAGCATCATTGAAGTTTGGATCTACATTGAATGCAATCACTTTCGCATTTTGCTTGATGTATTTTTTAATTAAAACTGGCAATCTCAATTCCGGCTCAAGGTCGTCGATGATCTTATCAAGTTTATTAAGATCAGATTCCATTTCATCGAAAAATAGATTTTTGTCTCTGTCACGGAGCTTTACTTTATATTCATTTCTCGGAGTAATATACTGTGCCACAGCAGAATCGTAATAATTTGAACGCATAAACTCGATCATTAACGATTTTGAAAACTCTGAAAATTTATTAGAAATACTTACTCCTCCCATCAGAAATTTATGGTCGGGATTTCGAAGACAAACATGCACGATTCCTCTCCATAAAAGGAAAAGCGGAAGCGGTTTCTGCTGATATTCTTCACAGATGTATGCTCTTCCCATTTCAATGACTTTTTTGAAGAATGGATGGATGTCCTGCTCAAACTCAAATAACGAACTGGTGTAGAATCCTTTGATTCCATATTTCTTCATCACATCCTTACCTAAAGCCATTCTGTAAGCTCCGGCAAGTTTTTCAGCAGCATTGTCCCAAAGGAAAAGATGATGATAATGCTTGTCGTATTCGTCCAGATCAAAAGGTAAATTACTTCCTTCGCCAACCGCACGGAAAGTCAGTTCTCGCTGCCTCCCGATCTCTCTCATCACAGAAGGAATCTGCTCATAAGCTGTGAAATAAATCTCGTAATTACCATTACTGAAAAGCATTTTGTCGGTACCTTTCAACTTGTTAATATCTTTTAAGATATCTTCTTTCGGGGTTTCATCGATAATATTCTGAACGATATTTTCTTCTCTTAATAGCTGAAATTTTAATGATAAATTTTTAAGGTTAATAACCTGCGCAAGAGATTTTCTTTTTTCATAATAAGATTTCATCATGTAAACCTTACGCCTCAGAAATTCTCCCAATTCTTCGATAGTTTCCATATCATCCATTGCCTTCACGGTAATGGGTTTTCCTATTCTTATTCTGATGGGTTTTTCCCTGTCATTCATCATTTCTGCAGGAAGCAGCAGCGTCTGTAAATTTGGATGTATTTTTGAGACCTGATAAAAAAGTGTACTGTTTTTTGCATGAAAATACATCGGGACAACCGGAACCTTTGCTATTTTTATCAGTTTTAATGCCGGTTTTTCCCATTCTTTATCAAGAATTTCTCCGTAAGGATTATTTTTATTGGATACCTCACCTGCCGGGAAAATTCCTACGCAGCCACCATTTTCAAGATGTTTCAACGTTTCGCGCATTCCCGTAGAGCTGTTGCGGATTTCTTTTCTCCCTTCAAAAGGATTTACGGGAATTACATAGGGCTCCATCGGTTCTATTTTCTCTAAAAGAAAATTACCCATCACTTTAAAATCGGGACGTACTTCTGATAAGACTTTGCACATCAGAATTCCGTCAATTGCCCCAAGCGGATGGTTTGAAACCAGAATGAAGGGACCCGTCTTTGGTATTTTTGCCAGATCTTCGGCAAAAGCGATATAACTTAAATTCCTTTCTCTAACAAATGAGTCGAAAAAATCTTTGCCTTCCTTCTCTCTTAGCTTGTCATACAGTCTGTTTACTTCATTTATTTTGGCAAGGCTCATCACTGCGGACGCAATAGGATTCTTGAGAAATCCCAGTTTATTTAAGCCCGAAGCTTTGATTAAATCATTTTTCGAAATTAAGCTCATGTGTTTTTAGTCGTCATTAGTTTTATTGTGTTACCATCTGAAGCGTATTTTTTGCAATCTGCTCCAATAATACACTTTTTTCCTGGTAAAATTTACCGATGTTTTCCATTTTTGCGTTTCTCACCGTAAATAAAGATACATTTTTTATCACATCGGTTTTAAATACTTTCTGAAGTTCTTCATTTAGCTCATCAATTTTCAAAAATTTGTCTTCCAGACATAAAGCTAACGAAATTGCGGAGTTCTGCATCAAAGAAACTTTGATTTTGTATTTGGATAAATATCCGAAAACCAGACTCATATGATCTTCCGCAATGAATGAGAAGTCTCTTGTTGATATTTTCAGGAGTGTTTGATTTTCTTTTAAAATATAAGATTCTTCATTTTGATTTTTTTCAGAAGCTCCTACTTTTGTTCCGTCTTTTGTAGGATCTACAAAAGATTTTACGTAAAAAGGAATGTTTTTCTGCTGTAATGGCTGTAATGTTTTCGGGTGAATAATACTTGCGCCGTAATAAGCCATTTCAATAGCTTCTTCATAGGAAATATTTGAAAGCAAAGAAACGTCTTTGAATTTTCTCGGATCGCCCGTCATCACTCCCGGAACATCTTTCCAGATGGTCATTGCTTCGGCATTTAAGCAGTATGCAAAAATTGCAGCAGAATAATCTGAACCTTCTCTTCCTAAAGTTACTGTGAAATTATTATCGTCTGAACCAATGAAACCTTGGGTGACGTAAGAGATTGCAGGATTTAAAGTCGAAATAAATTCTTCTGTTTTCTGCCAGTTAACAATTCCGTCTCTGTAAGAATCATCAGTTTTGATATAATCTCTTGCATCCAGCCATTGATTGGTAAACTGATTGTCGTTCAGGTATTCACTGACAATTTTAGTAGAGATCATTTCCCCGCAGCTCACCACCTGATCGTATACGAAATTGTAATTCGGAGACTTGTTTCTTCTTAAAAATGAAACAATATCATCAAAGAAAAGGTTGATTTCTTCAAAAACCACATGATCGTTCTGGAACAGTCCCTTCGCTATTTCTATGTGTTTCTGTTTTATTTTTTCAATTTCAGTTTGATAGTCTTCTTTTTTAAAATAGAGTTCTACTACTTTCTCCAGCTCATTGGTCGTTTTACCCATAGCCGAGATGACAAGGAGACATTTCTCAAAGCCCTGGCTTTTTAAAACCATAGATACATTTTTTACGCTTTCGGCATCTTTTACGGAAGCTCCACCAAACTTGAAAATTTTCATTCTAAGATTACTAATAAAATTGTTAGATAAATAAAATTTTTTGAATCGACAAAATTATAAATTTACAGTGAGATATGAAAGAGCACGATTTGGTGATTCATAATTATGGCATAATTGTTTAAAATCCTTGTGTTTAAGGTTTAATGTTTTGTAATTCAGTGGTTTATATGATTTTAAAGAAAATTCTTTCAGGTCGGATAATTTTTACGAAATTTGAAGCAAACGTAAAAGTATAAAAATGTCAGATCAACCATTACAGACCTTAGGAGAATTTTTAATTGATAAACAGGAAGATTTCCAGTATTCCACGGGAGAATTTTCACGTCTTCTAAGTGCGATAAGACTGGCGTCAAAAGTTGTCAACAGAGAAGTAAACAAAGCCGGAATCGTAGACATCACCGGTGCTGCCGGAAACCAGAATATTCAGGGAGAAGAGCAGCAAAAGCTTGATGTCATTGCCAATGATATTTTTATAACGGCATTATCACAAAGAGAAGTTGTATGCGGTATTGCTTCAGAAGAGAACGATGATTTTATCGATATTAAATGTGGAGAAAACGGCCATCTGAGCAAATATGTGGTTTTGATCGATCCTCTTGACGGTTCTTCAAATATTGACGTAAATGTTTCTGTAGGAACTATTTTCTCAATCTACAGACGGGTTACCGAGCCGGGAACACCAGTGCAGTTACAGGATTTCTTACAAAAGGGAATCAATCAGATTGCTGCAGGATATGTAATTTACGGTTCGTCAACAATGATTGTTTATACGACAGGAAATGGTGTTAACGGATTTACTTTAGACCCGTCTTTAGGAACTTATTATCTTTCTCATCCGAATATGACTTTCCCAAAAACAGGTAAAATATATTCCATCAACGAAGGAAATTACATCAAATTTCCTCAGGGAGTAAAAAATTATTTGAAATATTGTCAGATGGAGGAAGGTGACAGACCTTATACATCAAGATATATTGGTTCTTTAGTGGCTGATTTCCACAGAAACATGTTAAAAGGAGGAATTTATATGTATCCATCTTATTCTCAGGCACCAAACGGAAAATTAAGACTATTGTATGAGTGTAATCCAATGGCATTTTTGGCGGAACAGGCAGGAGGAAAAGCTACAGATGGTTTCAGAAGAATCATGGAAGTTGAGCCGACCGAGCTTCATCAAAGAATACCATTTTTCTGTGGAAGTGTTGATATGGTGGAAAAAGCGGAAGAATTTATGCGAATTGACAGCGTAAAATAAATGAGAGCAGAATATTACAGATATCTACTAAAATTCAAACGCCCGAGTGGAACATCTCGTGGCGTTTTGTATGAAAAAGAAACCTTTATTCTGGAAATTTCAGAGGGTGGGAAAAAAGGAATAGGGGAGTGCGCAATTTTCAGAGGACTGAGTTTTGATGACCGACCGGATTATGAAGAAAAATTGAAATGGTTGTGTAAAAATATTCAAAAAGATGCCGAATTTTTAAATCAGGAATTAAAAGAGTTTCCTTCAATCTGGTTTGGATACGAGCAGGCTGTTTTGAATTTAAAGCACGGTGAAAATCTGTATTTTCCAAGTGAATTTACGGAAGGGAAATCTTCAATCATGATCAATGGTTTGATATGGATGGGAGATATTGGTTTTATGAAAGAGCAAATTCAGGAAAAACTTGAAGATGGATTTCACTGTATTAAATTGAAAATCGGTGTAGACTGGAAATCTGAACACTTAATTCTTCAAAAATTAAGAGAAAAATTCTCCAAAAATCAATTGGAACTTCGTGTTGATGCAAATGGTGGGTTTTCTAAGCAGGAATCTCAACTTGTGCTGAAGCAATTGTCAGATTTAAATATCCATTCAATCGAGCAACCGATAAAATCTGGAGATTGGCAAAGCATGGCTGAACTGTGTGCCGAAACGCCAACCCCCATTGTTCTCGATGAAGAGCTTATAGGAATTATAGATTCGAATAAAAAGAAAGATCTTTTAGAAACAATCAGACCTCAATACATTATTTTAAAGCCGTCATTAATCGGAGGTTTTTCTGCTTGTGATGAGTGGATATTTTTAGCCGGACAAAAAAATATCGGATGGTGGGTTACTTCTGCTTTAGAAAGCAATATAGGATTGAATGCAATTGCACAGTATACATTTACTAAAAACAGCGAAATGCCACAAGGTCTGGGAACCGGAAGTCTATTTACCAATAATTTTGTCAGTCAGTTAGAGTTAAATAAAGATCGGTTATCTTTTAAAATAAAGTAGTTTTTTAATCTATAATTCAGGTTGAAATTAAACTTAATGTGTTCAGATCACATCTTTTCTGATGAATATCGCTTCCTTAATATATTCTAAAATATAAGAAAACTTTTTTTTAAGATTTTTCATAGCATAGGTGATTAAATTTTAAGGTAATTCAGTATATCAAATGTTGTGCCGTTTTTATTTTTTGGGATGTTACTTGTTGACTGATAACATCTTACATTAATAAAATGATTCTCTCTAATCTTTCGATAATATTGATAACTCTTCTAAACCGATTCAAAAATATTTTTTTATCTAAGTATCTGAATTATCTGATTTAAAAATCACATTAGTTAAACGTATGGGATTACAATGTTGTAGTAAAGATTGTTATTAATCTTACGGGGAATTATCTTTTACATTGATGAAAATGTAAGCAATCATGATTAACGGTTTGTGATTTAGTTTTTACAGTATAAATTTCCGAAAAAATTCTTATTTATAAGTTAATTTACCATTAAATTATCATTTTTTTTAAACCTTAAATTTTCCTAAATTTGCAAATTGTCGGATAATCATGCGACAATGTAAGTTTATTCTAATGGAAGAAGAAAAAAAATCACTCAATTTTATTGAGCAAATTATAGAAGATGATTTGGCAAACGGTATGAGAAATGATCAGATCCGTTTCCGTTTTCCGCCTGAACCCAACGGTTATCTACATATAGGTCATACAAAAGCGATCTGCATCAACTTTGGCTTGGGTGAAAAATACAACGCTCCCGTAAACCTTCGTTTTGACGATACAAACCCTGAAAAAGAAGAACAGGAATTTGTAGACTCTATTATGAAAGATGTAGAATGGTTAGGTTTCAAATGGGATAAAGTTTTGTATGCATCTGATTACTTCCAGCAACTTTACGATTGGGCTGTTCAGTTGATCAAAGAAGGAAAAGCTTATGTAGATGAACAACCTTCTGAAGTGATTACCGAACAAAGGAAAAACCCTGCGGAACCGGGGGTTGAATCGCCATACAGAAACCGTCCTGTGGAAGAATCTTTAGATTTATTCGAAAGGATGAAAAATGGTGAGTTTGAAAGCGGCTCAATGTCCCTTCGTGCAAAAATTGACATGGTATCACCAAATATGAATATGCGTGACCCCGTAATGTACAGAATTTTAAATAAACCCCATCACAGAACCGGGACAGAATGGAAAATCTACCCGATGTACGATTGGGCTCATGGTGAATCTGATTATTTGGAGCAGGTTTCTCATTCACTGTGTTCTTTAGAATTTGAAAATCACAGGCCACTTTACAATTGGTATCTGGAGCAGGTTTATGACGAATCTAAAGTAGCACCTAAGCAAAGAGAATTTGCGAGGATGAATGTATCTTACATGATTACTTCCAAAAGAAAACTGCAGAGACTTGTCGCTGAAAACGTAGTTACGGGTTGGGACGATCCGAGAATGCCTACAATTTCCGGGATGAGAAGAAAAGGTTTTACACCGGCTTCGATCAGGAATTTTATTGATAAAGTAGGTGTTGCAAAAAGAGAAAACCTTATTTCAATCCAGTTATTGGATTTCTGCGTACGCGAAGATTTGAATAAAGTTGCAAAACGTGTCATGACAGTTGTAGATCCTGTAAAACTGGTCATCGAAAACTATCCTGAAGGAAAAGAAGAATGGCTAGAAACTGAGAATAATCCTGAACAGGAAAATGCAGGAACGAGAGAGGTTCCGTTCTCAAGAGAATTATATATTGAGCGTGAAGATTTTAAGGAAGAAGCGAATAATAAGTTCTTCAGATTAAAATTAGGCGGAGAAGTCCGTTTAAAATCCGCTTACATCATCAAAGCTGAAAGAGTGGAGAAAGATGAAAACGGAGAAATTACAACTATTTACGCTACTTACGACGAAAAATCTAAGTCAGGAAGCGGAACTGAGGAGAGTTTAAGAAAAGTAAAAGGAACATTACACTGGGTTTCTGCGCAGCATGCTATTCCTGTTGATGTTAGAATTTACGATAATTTATTCACTGTAGAGCAGCCTGATGCGGAGAAAGATATAGACTTCCTGAATTTTGTTAATCCAGATTCTGTGTCTACGATTCAGGGATTTGCTGAGCCAAGTTTGAAGGATGTTGCTGTGGGAGAACCGCTTCAGTTCCAAAGAATTGGATATTTTACAAAAGATCAGGATTCAACGGATACCAAAATGGTATTCAACAGAACCGTAACATTAAAAGACTCCTATAAGCCGGAGTAAAAATTTATTTATATCACTATAAATGAAACAGGGCTTAAATTTTTTAAGTCCTGTTTTTTGTTTTATGAACACTAAGAACACCAATGTCTTCAAAAATCTCAAGAATTTCAACTCGTGTAATTAGAGAAAATATTAGGAATATTTGTGTTTTAAAATTATTAAAAAGAAAAATTGTGAAACTCATACATATATATACAAGTTCATTCAAAGGACTTTCAAAAGAAAGCTGGATGTTGGCATTGGTAATGCTCATCAACCGTTCCGGCTCAATGGTACTTCCGTTTTTGGGAGTGTACATGACTGCACATCTGAAATTCAGTATAGAAAATACAGGAATTGTTTTAAGTTTTTTCGGAATTGGTTCTGTAATTGGTTCATGGCTTGGCGGCTATATTACAGACAAAGTAGGAGAGTACAAAGTGCAGTACATCAGTTTATTACTTAGTGTACCATTATTTTGTCTGATCCCGATTTTTAAAACTGAGGTTGGAGTTGCTTTAATAATATTGCTTCAAAGCATTGTCAGTGATGCTTTCCGTCCTGCAAATTCGGTGGCAATTACAAAATATGCAAAGCCTGAAAATATTACAAGAGCATTTTCATTAAACCGAATGGCAGTGAATTTAGGATTTTCAATCGGTCCTGCTTTAGGTGGAATTTTATCTGCAATTTCTTATGAATTTTTGTTTTACAGCAATGCCTTAGCGGCTTTATTGGCTGGGTTACTTTATATTTCATTCTTTTATGGCAGAAATAAGTTGGCAAAAATAAAAGCTAAAAAAGTAAAAGAAGCTATAGAAATTAAGAAAGAAAATTCACCCTATTTTGATGGTAAGTTTTTGGTTTATTGCTTTTTATGTATGTTATTTTCCATTTGTTTCTTTCAGTTATTCAGTACATTAACGATTTTTTATAAAGATACAGCCCATTTAAGTCAGCAAAATATCGGATTCATCTTGGGATACAGCGGTTTTTTAGTGGTTCTGCTCGAAATGGGATTGGTTCAGATTGCCGAAAAATATTTTAGCTTAGCCATTACCATGCTTATCGGAACTTTCATTTGTGGTTTTTCCTATGCAATGTTAGCTTTCGATTATAGCTTGCTTGCGTTGTTGGTATCAATGACTTTGCTGTGCATCGGAGAAATCTGGACGCTCCCTTTCATGTCGACTATCACTGCTTTACGTTCCGGTAACAATAATAAAGGAGCTTACATGGGTTTGAATGGAATTTCATTCTCAATTGCATTCATCATAACTCCTTACTTAGGAACTTTGATTGCTGAAAAATTTGGATTTAACCTTTTATGGATCGGAACCGGAGTTTTAGCAACCATCATCGCTATCAGCTTTTATTTTGTCATTCCTTGGATGATAAAAGACAAAAAAGTTTAAATTAAAATCAATTGAAAATGAAAAGCTGTATGATATAATCTGCGGCTTTTCTTTTTATTTAAAATTAAAACGCAACAAATTCCAAAACTGTACAATATTTGATGCTGCAAGTGTACAAAACCATTTCATGACCAAATTATACTTTTTAGCACTCACTTTTTACAGTTCATTAGTTTTTTCACAGAAAAGAGATTCTGCAACATTAATTTCCGAAGTCAAAATTGATGCTTACAAGAAGCCTACTTCATTTATCACATCAACAAAATCAGTTTCTGTGATTAATGAAAATTTATTAAATCAGAATCCGCCCGAAAGATTATTAGAATCTGTCAATCAGATTGCAGGTGCAAGAATGGAAGAACGTTCACCCGGAAGTTATAGAATTTCTTTGCGTGGAAGCACTTTGCGGTCACCATTTGGAGTTCGCAATGTGAAAGTGTATCTTGATGATTTTATTCTTTCTGATGCTTCAGGAAATACTTATTTTAATGTGATTTCGCCAGAACTGATCAATAGAATGGAAATTTTCAAAGGTCCTGAAAGTGGCGATTTTGGAGCTGCAACCGGCGGAACGGTTTTGTTGCAGACGCAGAATTCAGAAAACACTTCAGCAAATATTTCTGTTGGAAGTTATGGAACCTTTAATGAAAGTATAAATTTTTCAAGACAATTTGGGAAACATTTCTTCCAGATTTTCCAGAATTATTATCGAACCGATTCTTATCGTGAACAGTCTGCGGTGGAAAGAAAACAGATTTTTATAAAAGATAATTTTAAATATTCAGAAAATGCAGAGCTGAAAGCCATGATTCTCCTTTCTGATATCGACTATCAAACTCCAGGGGGATTGACTTTAGAACAAATGCAGCTCAACAGAAGACAGGCAAGACCGAAGACAGCAACTGTTCCCGGAGCAAAAGAGCAGGATGCGGGAATCGGCAATAAAATGGTTTTAGCAGGAATTTCTCATGAGTTTACAATTCTTCCAAATTTTTCGCATTTCGTTTTAGTTCAGGGTTCGTATGTAGATTTTGAAAATCCTTTCATTACCAATTATGAGAACCGTTTTGAGAGCAATTTTGCATTGAGGACGCATTTGAATTATCAGCAAAATTGGGAAAACATCTCAGCAGAATGGAGATTGGGTTTTGAAGGCGGAACCAATCATATTTTCATTAAAAATTTTGATAATAATAAAGGGATAGAAGGAAATCCGCAGAATTTTGATAAGCTTAAAAATAATTCAGGATTCTTTTTCGTTTCGCAGAAATTGAATTTTAATGAACAACTGTTTTCTGACATTTCATTAAGTTTAAATTCAAATGCATACGAGTGGGAAAAGATTTTTCCAACTTCTGAAAATGGAAAAACGAAATTTAAAGATCAATTTCTTCCCAATTTCGGACTGACTTATCTTATCGGTAAAGGTTTTTCTGTACGAGGAAAAATTGGTAAAGGAAATTCGGCTCCGACTAATGAAGAAATCCGTTCCTCCAATCAGGAATTTAATCTCAATCTTGTTCCTGAATATGGCTGGAATAAAGAAGTCGGAATCAGAAAACAGTTTGGAAATGCAATTTTTGCAGAAGCTAATTATTTTGATTTCCGAATGAAAGATGCGATTGTCAGAAGACAAAATGATCGCGGACAGGAATTTTTTGTCAATTCCGGTGAAACCGTTCAAAAAGGTGTTGAGCTTTTATTAGAATCTAAAAATTTTAATCTTAAAAATGATTTTTTCAGCAACTTCAGATTCAGATTTTCGGGGAGTTTTTATGATTTTAAATTTCAAAATTATCAGCATGGAGGAAGTGATTTTTCAGGAAATGATTTGACAGGAGTTCCAAAAACGACGATCAACAGTTTATTGAATTTTACTTTTTTCAATAAGCTTGCCGTAGATTATTCTCACTTTTACACATCGAAAATGCCCTTGAATGATGCGAATACCGTTTTATCAGATTCCAATTTGATCGGAAATATTCAGTTCAGATATCCTGTAGAATTTGAAAAGACAAGGTTGAATTTATTTGTCCAGATTCAGAATTTGTACAATACCGATTATGTTTTAGGCTTTGATATCAATGCTTTCGGAAACCGTTATTATAATCCTGCTGCAAAAAGAAATTTTGTTTTGGGTGCGAAGGTTGAATTTTAAATCTGAAAATTATTTTCCGTCAATATATTCAAATGCTTTATTCAGATATTGCTCGTTCGTTTTTTCTTTATCATTTGATTTTTCTATCTTAATATTTGGAGTGATGCCTTCGCCAATTTTCGTATATTCTTTGCCTGTTCTGTCAACAATATTGCCAATCGTCAAAACAAGAAAAGATCCGTCTGATAATTTGTATTCCTGATTTCCGGATGTTAAGCCCTGCGAATTTACACCAACCAATTTCACATTTTTTTGACCAACAAAAGCGGCTGCAATAAATTCCGCAGAACTTCCTGTTACTTTGTCAATCAAAATTGCAACAGATTCATCTATTTGTTTTGGTTCTTTTTCTGTCAATTGAAATTGTTGGGTCGCCTTTGAGCCTTCATAAAACTTGCCGTTTTTGTAATTGAAATAGGTGATGTTCCCTTCAGAATCTTTAGTCCCAACTACATTTTTCTTATCTAAAAAAGGGGCAATTGCAGCATACATCGGATAAAGCATTCCACCAAAGTTTCCTCTGAGATCAATAATCCAGCCTTTGGGATTGTGCTTCCGTAAATCATTTACTTTGCTGTAAAAATTATTAATGTACGTATTCCAGTCATCGTTGTTAAAAGATCCAATGTCTGGTAAACTAATGTAGGCGTAGTTGTCTTTTAAAAGCTCACTTTTAATCACCGGAAATTCCTGACCTGTAGCTTTATAACCTAATGTGTACTCTTTTACCACATCTTTGGGATAGAAATTAGAATGTGAATCTTCCAAATAAGCTAAAGAGTTTTTAATAATAGGATAAGTTTCTGCAATAGTTTTTGCTTTCAAAGACTCATGTAAAGTTTTATCATAAACTTCCTTCCAATTTACCTTCTTTTTATTTACAGATTTTTCTTTCATTACATTCAATGCATTGGTAACATACACCTGAATACTGTCTGATTGTGCCGAAACACTCATTGTACTTACTAAAGTCAAGATGATTGAAAGTTTTCTCATATTAGAAATTTGATTGCCTAAAAATACTAACTTTATATCGAAGTATTAAATCAGTAATCTGTTTAATTTTAATGAAATTATTAATTGCTGGAAAGTATATTTTTTACAATCATTTCCGCATGAATCCTTGAGTTTTCAATAAACCAAAGATGGGTGTCTTTTCCACCACAAACCACTCCTGCCAAATATAAATTCGGAATATTTGATTCCATTGTTGCAGGATTATAAACCGGATTCAAACATTCTCCCTGAAGATCAATTTCTGAATTTTTAAGGAATTCAAAATCAGGAAGATAACCCGTCATTGCAAGAACGAAATCATTTTCTATTTCCTGAATTTCACCTCGTTCGTCTTTAAAAATAACCGAATTTTCTTTAATTTCTAATAATTCAGAATTGAAGTGAGCTTTGATGTTTCCTTCCTCAATCCTGTTTTCTATATCCGGTTTTACCCAGTATTTTACATTTTTAGAAATTTCCGAATGTCGAATGATCATCGTTACTTCAGCGCCTTTTCTATACGTTTCCAAAGCAGCATCTACAGAAGAATTACTTGATCCTACGACCACAATTTTTTGTTTAGCATAAAGATAAGGTTCGGTATAATAATGCTTCACTTTTTCCAAATCTTCTCCGGGAATATTCATAAGATTGGGGATGTCGTAGAAACCTGTGGAAATAATGACATTTTTTGCAAGATAATTTGATTTGGAAGTTTCAATTTCAAAAACGTTGTCTTTTTTAGACACTTTTAAAACCTTTTCATATAAATTTATATTCAGATTTTTCTGTCTGGCAATTCCCTGATAATATTCCAAAGCTTCTTGCCTTCCCGGCTTCGGAGCTGTGGAGATAAATGGAATTTCATCAATTTCTAATTTTTCGGCAGTTGAAAAAAATCTCATATACAGAGGATAATTGTAAATCGAATTGACAATTGTCCCTTTTTCAATAATTAAGTAGTTGAGGTTATTTTTCCCGGCTTCGAGAGCACAATTTAAACCAATTGGCCCGGCTCCGATAATGAGAATATCTAGAATTTCCATCTTACAAATTTACGAAAATAGACTGTTTAAAATTTGAATAAATTAGATTAACGACGTTGAAATATAATATAGGTCTCCAATTGGATTCTACTAAAAAAATATCAAAGTCTCCGACTTAAACATGGCATTGGTTTTGGACTTTTTCTTAAAATTTCAGAATGAGAAAAGCTTTTGCAATATTTTCACTTTTATTTGCATTGTCATGTGAAAAAAAACAGGACAAGAATCCTGCAGTTTCAACTGATAATCTTAAAAGATCAAACGAAAGAACCGATACAAAACAAGATGCCCTGTCTACAGAAGTTGCTTTGAAAAAGACCAACGATGAACTCTTGCAGGCTCTGAAAGTCGGTTACTATGATATTTTCGCAAATTATATTCATCCTCAAAAAGGAGTGAGATTTTCAATGTATGCTTTCGTTAATAAAAATGAAGATAAACATTTTTCAAAAGAAGATTTTGAAAAATATCAACCTTCAAAAACTGTTTTTATTTGGGGATCAAGAGACGGATCGGGTGAAATTTATAAAGCAACTCTCAATGCTTATCTTAAAGATTGGGTTTTCAAAAAGGATTTTACAAAATCTGAATACGCCTTTAATAAATTTCTTGGCGGAGGAAATTCACTCAATAATTTAAAAGAGATCTACCCAAATTCAAATTTTACTGAAAATTTTCTCCAAGGCTCAGAAAAATATGGCGGAATGGATTGGAATGCTCTACGTTTTGTATTTGAAGAATTTGACGGGAAATATTATATTGTTGCAGTCATTAACGATGAGTGGACGATATAAGATTCCCCTTCTTTGAAGGGGTGGATTCAACGAAGTTGAAGACGGGGTAGTTTACAAAATCTGAGCTAAAGTTTTGGTCAAATTTTTTCTTGAAAACTGTTCAATATTCCCAGTATTTTCTAAAAGATTCCCACTTTTCCAAAGTTCAAATTTTTCTAAGATGAAAATTTTAATAATTTCAGAATCTTGATAACTAAAGTGTTGTCCGGCTTTTGTTTCATCTAAAATTTTTGCCACGTCAGCTTCATTTGGACCAAAAGAAATTATTTGTTTCCCAGTCGCTAAATATTCAAAGATCTTCCCTGGAATAATCCCTTTAGATGATTCATTCGGAAAATTGGTAATCAATAGCATTGAAGAACTGGACATTTCATCAATTGCTTTATCGTGCGAGAGATAACCGAGATTATCAATGTGATTTTTTAAGCTTGAATTTTCAATAGAATTTAAAATCTTATCATCAATTCTTCCTACAAATTTCAACCTGAAGTTTTCTGCAAAATCTGTATTTGTTTTGACTAAATCATCAAGCGTATTCCATAGATTTTCAGGATTTCTAAGCTGTTCAAGAACGCCGATATAACTGAGTGTAAAGTATGTTGGAGAGTTTGAGGGTTTGAGGGTTTTTGAAGCATCGCTTTCATCAAAACCATTCGTAATACAAACTGCCTTTGCACCGTTTTCTTTGAAATTTTCAGCGTCTGTATAGCTTGTGGCTAAAGTAATATCTGCATTTTTGAAAACATCACTTTCCAGTTGACGGTGTTTTTTGTCAGATTTATTGGTGAGTTTTAAATGTTTATAATAAGAAATTTCAGTCCACGGATCACGGAAATCGGCAATCCATTTAATATTTGGAAATTTATTTTTTAATTGTAAACCAATCAGATGTAAAGAATGTGGAGGTCCCGAAGTAACGACCACATCAATTTTATTAATTTTTAAATATTGCTCTAAAAATTTCACAGAAGGCTGCACCCAAAAAACTCTTGCATCGGGAATAAAAAAATTTCCGCGTACCCAAATTGATAGCTTAGATTTCCAGCTTTGATTGTTTCCTACATCAAACTGTCCGGCTTTGAATTTTTTATTGCTTTTATTGAGCTTTTCTGCCAACTGATAAGGTTCCCAGATTTTAGTTTTTATGATTTCTAAATCTTGGGGAACATCTTTCATCAAACTTTCATCAATCAAAGGATAACTCGGATTTTCGGGAGTGAAAATGATGGGCGTCCAGCCAAATTCCGGTAGATATTTTGCAAACTTCAACCATCGCTGAACTCCCGGTCCACCTGCAGGTGGCCAATAATAGGTGATGATAAGGATTTTTTTTGATTCCATATAAAATCTGAATTCCTTTTGTCATTCCGGAGAAATCCAGTCAAAGTTTTTATAGTAATTTATAATCTTACCTGGATTCCTACGAAATGACAAACATTAATTATAATTTTTCTTCGATCAAAATTTCTTTTCCATCTTTTTTGCGGTACATAAAATATATTCCACCCGCACTCAATACAATAAACAATCCGAAGCAAAGTAGAGAAATCCATTTTCCGGTTTCTATTACTTTCGGTTCGAAAACCATTCTGATGCTGTGTTCTCCGGCAGGAACGTGTACAGCACGTAAAAGATAATCTGCTTTGATGTACGGAACTTCTTTTTCGTCCACAAACATTTTCCAGCCGTGAGGATAATAAATCTCTGAAATAACAGCTAACTGCGGAGTTTTAGATTGAGATTTAAATTCCAGTTCGTTTGCTTCATACTTTGTTAAATTGATCGAAGCTGTAGAATCTGGCTGCACTTGTTTCCCATTAAAGTATGTTTTGTCTGAAGCGCTTATTACAGCTGTTTTCTTAGAATCAATATTTCCGAGTGATTTAATTTCTTCGTCTGGAGTATTTACAAATTTCAGATCACCAACAAACCAGGCATTTCCGTTCGCATTAGGATTAGGAACAACTTGTGGCTCTTGCGGATTTCCGAAAATCATGTATTTTGTATTCAGTAAATTCAGGATTTTTGGCGTTTTTATACTGTCTGCATTTGTGATATATTCATTTAACAAATCATCATAACGTCTGAGTTTGACAGCATGATAACCACCGATTGAAGATGTGAAATAAGAAGTATTGGTTTCGCTTGTCACTCCTAAAACCTGATTGTACACTCTGTAATGTTTTTTGTCTTTTTCAGCAATCGTTTCTAAGATTTTGTTGACAGGGATACTTGCTAAAATAGATTGTAAATTAGGATTGTCACCCACTTTCTCAGCCAGATAATCTGAACCTTCAGTTTGGAAAGGGTTTTCGGCGAAGATTTTATCTACATAATTTTCATCATTAAGATAACGTTTGTTAACGGTCCAAAGATCAAATAAACTTACAGCTCCGATGATAATCAAAGCAACATTCTGATTTAATTTTTGTTTTAAACTAAAGAATAAAACGGTTGCTGTAATTCCAACATACAATAAAGCTTTAATCGCATCAATTCTAAATAATTTGAATCTTTCTTCCGTTAAATAATCAAGTAAGAAAGGAGGTAAATAGGTCTTTTCATTATCGGTATGGAAACCTAATAGTGATTTTCCGAATAAGATAAATATTAAAGTCAAACCTAAAACTCCTCCGCTCACATACGTAAGAACCTTCTTTTTATAATCTTCCTCTAGTTTCGAATCGGTGTAAAATCTGTACAATCCGATGATGGCAATCAGAGGAAATAGTAATTCTACTACAACCAAAATAGAAGATGGTGCTCTGAATTTGCTATAAAAAGGAATATAATCGATGAAGAAATCTGACAAAGGCATAAAGTTGCTTCCCCAAGCTAAAAGAATGGTCAGAATAGTTGCTCCTAAGATCCAATAACGGTATTTTTTTGATGCGAAAAAGAATCCTAAAAGTGCTAAGAAACATACAATTGCTCCCTGATAAGCCGGTCCTGAAGTTCCCGGTTGGTCTCCCCAATATGTCACGCTTCCGAAACCTTTAGAAATTCTGTCATATTCAGCTTGTGAAGTGACGTTGTCTTGTACCAGCTGCTGTACTTTTTCCATCATTTCTGCGGCTTCAGGTTCCTGACTTCCGCCTCCCATTAATCTTGGAATGAAAAGGTTTAAGGTTTCCAGTTTGCCATAGCTCCACATCAGAATACTTTCTTTATCCATTCCGGAATTTCCGGCAGTATGGTTTTCAGTATTTAAAATCTGTTTTCCTCTTACGGTTTCTTTGATGTATTCAGAGTTGGCCATGATTCGCTGAGAATTCATCCCAACACCAATCGCTAAAGCACCTGCAATAATTCCTGACGAAATCAGGAAATGTTTCATCGGAGTTTTCTTTTGGATAGCTCTGATCAATTCAGACAAGAATAAAAATCCTAGTCCCAAAAACAGGTAATACGTCATCTGTGGATGATTGGCAGCAACCTGTAATCCGAAGAAAAGGGTAGTGACAATAAAACCGAGAACATACTTTTTTCGGATGTAAACTAATAAAATTCCCGCTAAAAGTGGTGCAAAATATTCTATGGTATTAACTTTTCCGTTGTGTCCTGCTGCGATAATGATGTAGAAATAGGTGGAAAGCCCAAAAAATGTGGCTCCTAAAAGTGCATATTTCCAGTTTCTGACAGCGACCATTCCCAAAAGGAAAAACCCTGAAAACAAAAGAAAAAGATAGTTGACAGGTCTCGGAAGAATATTGAGATAACTGTCTAGTTTTTTAATAATATCACCTTCAAAACGGCTTCCCATCTGGTAAGTCGGCATTCCTCCAAACATAGAATCGCTCCAGTACGTTTCTTTATCGTAGCTGTCTCTGTAATCGATAAGTTCTTTTGCACCGCCTCGATATTGTACGATATCATGCTGGAAAAGCTGCTTTCCCGTAAATACAGGAGTGGAATATAAAAATGCTAAAACTAAGAATGCAACGATGGAAATTGCAATGTAAATTAAGTTTTTATTTTTTGCCATTTTGGTTATCAGTAGATATTAAATTTTAGATGTTTTTGAGATTAAAGAATATTTATAAATTATCTTTTCTCTTTCACTTCTTCGTAGTCCACAGTTTCTGCGTCCCACTTCACTTTTTTGTCAATATTTGTATTTGACTTTTTGGCTTCCTTCTCCTGATTGTTATTGGGTCTGAAACCTGTATATTTATAAAACTTGTTGAAGAATATTCTTTTTAAAATATTCCATACAAAGAAAATAATAATGGTAGCGAGAACTACCTCAAAAATACCTTTAATTAAAGACATAATTATTTTAATATTTAAAATTCAAGATTTTAAGTTTGATTATCATCTGATAATGCTAAAACTCTCAAACCCTAAAACTCTATTTCGCTGCCGGATTCACCATTACAGAGGAGTTTGAAACACTTTTCATTGACTGAGATTGCTTTCCGTCAGAGATCGTTTCTACCTGAGTGGTTTTTACATTGATATTCTGATTGGTAATCCAGCCTGTATTTTGGTCAAATTTAATCGTTCCGTTTTGCGCCAGTTCGCTGCTCATGCTGTGAGTCATTTCACCCTGAGATTTCTTCTCTTCTTTTTTAGGAATTCCTCCGGTTACAGAAATTTCTGCGATTCCGTTTCCTACACTTTTCAGAACGTAGTTTGAGGTCACTTTATATTTTCCGCTTTCATCTGCACTTTCGCTGGTTGTCCATTTTTCACCGATTTTTACTCCTTTTTTAGGAATAATCGTGAGGTTTTTAGAAAACTGATCTTTTAAAACTTTTTCGTTAAAGCTTTGTTTAAGACTAGCAACGGCACTAGCTTTTTGGTTGGCATCTTTTATAAGTGTTCCAAGAGCATTTCCAATTTTAGTGTAAACAGCTTCAAAACCTGTAATTGAGATCACATTTCCTTTGCCGTCCATCTTCATATTCAGCTTGTTACCGGTCAACGCACGGTTTACATTCCAGATCATTTTAAGATTGTCTTCTTTAGGAATTGGCAGTTTTGTATCTACGACAATGGTTTTTCCATCTGCACTCTGAGAATTTCTCTTCCCGATCAGATTGATAGTAATGTCGTAAATTCCTGCTTTCACATCATTTACCGTAAAAGTCATTTCATCTGTAGATTCGCTTGTTCCGTTCAAAGTTTTCCCTGAAGGATCAGTCATTGTTTTTACATCTCTCTGGTAAGTCGTCAAAGGATAAGTCTTGCCTTTTTCAAGTTTAAAAGATTGTGTGAAAACACCCAAAGAATCTTTGATGGCAGGGTTTGCTTTTACTTCAGCCACAGAATCCGCAGGAACTTCAACCGTAATGGTTTTTCCTGTTTTCGGGTCTACTTTGGTGATTGTTGCAGTCTCTTTTTTACAAGAAATGATGGCTAAAGAGATCAATGCTATTGCTGCTATATTTTTCATAAATAGTATTCGGTTTTGAGAAATTTCCACCCTGTATGGTTGGGAAAAGAAATGTATTTTTTTTTAAATTTTAATTAATTTTCATCAATTTTTGTCTCATTGCTTCGTAAAGAATTGCTCCACAAGCTACAGAAACGTTTAGTGACTGTGTTTTTCCTTCAATCGGAAGTTTGATTTTTTCGTCTGAATGATGAAGAACTTCTTTTGAAATCCCTGTTTCTTCGTTACCCATTACGATTGCGCAAGGTTCTGTGAAATTAACATCGTAAATCAATTTTTGTGCTTTTTCAGTTGCTGCAAATACAGAAACTCCGCTTTGCTGTAAATAATCTACAACATGAGCTAAATTATTCTCTTTGCAGATTTTGATATTGTACATGGCTCCTGCAGAAGTTTTTATCGCATCAGAATTGATCGGCGCTCCACCTTTTTCCGGAATGACAACTGCATGAATTCCAACACATTCTGCCGTTCTGCAGATGGCTCCAAAGTTTCTTACGTCAGTTAATCTGTCTAAGATTAATATAAAAGGTACTTTTCCTTCCTCAAATAATTCAGGAATGATATTTTCTATTTTGTGGAACGGGACATCTGAAATAAACGCCACCACACCTTGGTGGTTTTTTCTTGTAAAGCGGTTCAGCTTTTCAACCGGAACGTAGTTCGGACGTATTTTATATTTTGCTAAAACAGCTTTCAACTCTGCATATATTTCTCCCTGCAAAGCATTCTGCACAAAGATCTTGTCAATTGTTTTCCCTGCTTCAATAGCTTCCAATACGGGACGAAGTCCGAATATAAAATCGTCTTTTTTATTAGGTTCTGAATTTCTGAATTCAGGTTTTGAGTTCTTATGTTGAAAATCTTCCAAAATTTTATTTTTTTATTTTTAATGAATAAACTTACTTATTCAAACTTATTTTTTGCTTGGCTATTTTAAAACTTTTCTCCTAAAATTGCTCTCTTTTGCGCCATTGCATAACCGTAATGTAGGCTTTCGTGCATATTGTTAAAAATAATTGCATCCTGAATGCTTTTCAGATCCATCCCAAAACTTGTGGTGTAAGGAGTATAATCTGAAAAGAAATCACTGTCATAATCCTTCATCAAAATCTTTGAAGTTTCGGTTAAAAGAAATTCAAGATCTTCCACTTCAGACTTTTGTACATTCAGGTTCGGCATGGTTCCTTTTTTATAAGTTTCGATCCAGTATTTATCGATTCTAAAAGGATTTCCGCTCAGATAATAATGCAGCAATTGCTGTGTAGCAACTGTGTGTGCAATATTCCAGTACATATTGTTATTAAAACCGTCGGGAATTAATAAAAGGTCTTCGTGAGAAGTGTCCTGCAGGATATCCAAAAGGTTTTTTCTAACTTGTCTGTGTGCTTGAAAATGATAATTCATATTTCAAAAATTTAATCACCAAAAATAGTTTAATAAACTGAAAATGACAATTTTTGAATAGGGGTTTAAAGTAAAATTTATGTATTTTTTATGATTTTACATTTAAAAGAAATACAATTTATGATTGTAGCGATTTCGAATCTCTCAGAGCTAGCGGAATATTTAACAAATTTTAACTCAAAAATGGCATTCATTGTGTTGATTAATGCAAGTATTTATTAGAAATTTACCAATTATTTTAATTTAAACTATGTCAGATTCATATCAAGCAGAAGACATTCGTCAACTCACAGAAAAAGTAAGAGAACAAAATTATTTCTTTTCACTTTTGAGGCAGGAAATCAACAAAGTAATTATCGGACAGGAATACATGATCGACAGGCTTTTGATTGGGCTTTTGGGTAATGGTCACGTTTTGCTGGAAGGTGTTCCCGGGTTGGCAAAAACATTGGCGATAAAAACCTTGGCAGAAGCTGTACATGGTGATTTTTCCAGAATTCAGTTTACGCCCGATCTTCTTCCTGCAGATGTTGTGGGAACGATGATTTATAATATTAAAGAAAACGATTTTTCTATAAAAAGAGGTCCTGTTTTTGCAAATTTCGTCCTTGCGGATGAGATCAACAGAGCTCCGGCAAAGGTACAATCGGCACTTTTGGAAGTGATGCAGGAAAAACAGGTGACCATTGGCGATGAAACAATGCATCTTCCAAAACCATTTTTAGTTTTGGCAACTCAAAACCCGATCGACCAGGAAGGAACTTATCTTTTACCGGAAGCTCAGAGTGACCGTTTCATGCTGAAATGCACTATTGATTATCCTGAATTTGAAGATGAAAGAAAAGTGATGAGAATGGTTTCTACTTCACATCAATATATCGTAAAACCGGTGATTTCTTTACAGAATATTGTAGAAGCTAAATCTATTGTCAACCAGATTTATCTGGATGAAAAAATTGAGAAATATATTCTTGACATGGTTTTTGCAACACGTTTTCCAGAAAGATATGGTCTTTCTGAATTAAAAAATTATATCAGCTTCGGAGCTTCACCGAGAGCGTCTATCAATTTAGCAATTGCTTCAAGAGCTTATGCATTTTTGAGAGGAAGAGCGTTTGTAATTCCTGAAGATGTAAAAGAATTGGCAAAAGATGTTTTAAGACACAGAATCGGATTGACTTTTGAAGCAGAAGCAGAAGAAATTACTTCTGAAGAAATTGTAAATAGAATTTTGGCTAAAATTCAGGCACCATAAATAATGTAGCAATTTACCAATGTATCAGTTTAACAATTTTGAGATTGTTATATTGATAAACTGATACATTGTTACATTTGAAACTATGCAGATAAAAGACATTGTAAAAAAAGTAAAGCAGATAGAAATCCGTACTCGCAAGAAGACGGAAGCTTCTTTGATGGGACAATATCACAGTGCTTTTAAAGGACAGGGAATGACGTTTTCTGAAGTCCGTCCTTACCAATTTGGTGATGAAATCCGCAGAATCGACTGGAACAAAACGGCACGTTTCCGTGAACCATTTGTGAAAGTCATGGAAGAGGAGCGCGAATTGACCATGATGATTTTGGTTGATATTTCGGCTTCAATGGATTACGGAACAAAAACTCAGTTGAAAAGAGAATACGTAGCAGAAATTGCCGCAAGTTTAGGATTTTCAGCAGCAGGAAATAATGATAAAGTGGGATTGATTTTGTTTGCGGATAAAGTTTATAAGGTAATCCCGCCACAAAAAGGGAGAAAGCACATTTTGTCGATTATCAGTAATATTCTGACCGCCGATTATGTTCCTGCAGTTTCAAAAATTGATAAGGCCTTAGAATATATGATGGGAATTTTCAAAAGAAAATCATTAGTTTTTTTACTTTCAGACTTTGGAGATGCTTACGATTCTAAAATGTTGAGAGTAGCTTCAAAAAAACATCAGCTTTTGGGAATGAGAATTTTTGATGAAAAAGACAACGAAATCCCTGATGTGGGATACACACTTTTTCATGATACCGAAACCGGAAAGGAAGTTTGGGTCAATACATCAAATGCAAGATGGAGATATACTTTTGCCGAAGCTCAGAAACAGAAGCTCAGAGCTTTAGAAGAAGATTTTGCCAACAGCTCGGCAAGCTTTATGAATATCAATACTGCGGATGATTATTCGAAGTTGCTGTATCATTATTTCCAGAAAAAATAAATTTAGAATTTAAAAATAAATTAGGCTTTTGCCAAAATTGATCATTTAAAATTGAAAAAATTATTACTACTTTTATCATTTTTCATCTGTGCAAATGCTTTTTCACAGATCCTTTCCTCGAATCTTGAAAAGAAAACACTGGCTCTCGGTGAAGTCAATCATTTTACGGTAAAAATTGATAATCTCAACAATCAGGAAGTAAAAGCTGCAGCCAAAGATCAGTTATTGCCCTTTCATTTTGAAGAAATTAAAGACAGCATCGGAGTTCAGCCCAATTCTTATGAAAGAAAAATTGAATTCTCGATTTTCGATGAAGGTACTTACACCATTCCTGAACTTGAATTTAAAGTGGGAGATAAGATTTTAAAAACAATTCCTTACGAAGTTGAGGTGGTAAACACTGCCCAAAAAGGTGATGTCATCAACGATATCATGAATAATAAGGATGTAAAGTTGGATGTGAAAGATTATTGGGAGCTTTATAAATGGTATGTTTTGGCAGCCTTGGCTTTGATTGCTTTAATTATCGCCATCATTATGTTTGTGAAATACGGTAGAAAATCAAAAGATTCTCCGGTCGTTGCAACCAATCAGACTTTGAAAGAACTGGATTCATTAAAAAAGAAAAAATATATTGAAGAAGGAAATTACCGTTCATTTTATGTAGAACTGATTGATATTTCGAGAAAGTTTATAGCAAATCAGTACAGAATTCCCGCAGATGTTTTGCTGACCGATGATCTTGTGCAATTGATGAAGCAAAACAATACCATTTCTCAAGACAACGAAAAAATAATTGAAGATGTCTTTTTCAGAGGTGATCTGGTGAAATTTGCCAAAACTTTCCCCGATCAGCAGACGATGGAAAAAGATTTTAACGAAATCAAAGACTTTGTGAAAAGATCATCAAAGGATATAGAATTTGAAAACCTTAGAAAAGATGTTTAATTTTGAGTTCTACAGTCCGTGGTTTTTATTTCTGTTTCTTTTGTTTATTCCTTTATTAATCAGAGATGTCAGCAGAAAAAAACTGAAAGGAATCAAAGTTCCTACTGTTCAGAATATGAATAGCAGCAACGGAATTTTACCTGTTCTTTTTTTACTTAAAATTTCAAAATATATCATTCTTTCCTGTCTTTTTATCGCGATGGCAAGACCGAGAACGTTTACCATTTCTCAGGACAGAGACGACACAAAAGGCGTAGATATTATGTTTGCGGTAGATGTTTCATTAAGTATGTTGTCTAAAGATCTTTCACCAGACCGATTGACGGCACTTAAAGAAATCGCTATTCAGTTTGTCGAAAAGCGTCCAAACGACAGAATTGGTGTAGTAACTTACGCTTCTGAAGCATTTACAAAAGTTCCGGTAACTTCAGATCATCAGGTTGTCATTGATGAATTTAAAAATCTGAACACAGCCGAACTTTATCCTGGAACCGCAATCGGTGAAGGACTTTCTGTTGCAGTAAATCATCTTCGTACAAGCAAAGCGAAGAGTAAAATTATCATCCTGATGACGGATGGTGTCAACAATGTTGAAAATGCAATTCCGCCACAGGTTGCAGCCGAATTGGCAAGAAATAACAATATTAAAGTATATTCTATTGGTGTAGGAACAAACGGGATTGCATTGATGCCGACTCAGGTGGATGTTTTCGGAGATTTGGTTTTTACCGAAACGCAGGTACAGATTGATGAGCCTGTTTTAAGAGAAATTGCTCAGGAAACCGGAGGAAAATATTTCCGTGCGACATCAAACAGCAGTTTGGAAGAAGTATACAGCGAAATCAACCAGCTTGAAAAATCTGATGTGAAAGTTTCTAAGCTTTACAATTATCAGGAATATTTCAAAATTTTCCTTTGGGTTGCTTTGGGAATGTTGTTTTTCGATGCGTTATTAAGATGGGTATTATATAAATTTTTAAGCTGATGGATTTGTATTTAGGAAATTATTGGTACTTACTATTATTATTACTTTTACCGGTTCTGTCTCTTTTCCTTATGCGATATTTAAGATGGAAAAAAAAGAGCAGAGATTTTTTTGCCGAAAGTCGTTTTCAGGAAGCTTTATTTGAAAAAAAATCTGGTTTTATTAAAGTATTTCCAGCATTGTATTTTCTTGCGACATTATTTTTGATTTTCTCAATCATTGATCTGCTGAGCGGTTCTGAAGAAGTGACGACCAAGCAGAAATTTAATAATGTGATTTTTATGCTGGATGTTTCCAACTCGATGAATGCGGAAGATATTGAGCCAAATCGTTTGGTTGAAGCAAAAAATCTGGTGATTCAAACCATGCAGAAGCTGAAGAATGATAAAGTAGGGATGATTATTTTTGCAGGTCAGGCAACTTCAATTATGCCTTTGACCACCGATTACAATTCGGCGGAAACTTATATAAATGGTGTTGAAACCAGCTCCATAAAAATTCAGGGAACTGACTTTTTGAAAGCTATGGAAACTGCCGCAGATAAATTTAAAGATATCAACAAAGGTTCAAGAAAAGTCGTTTTGCTGAGTGACGGCGAAGATAATGAAGGTAATGACAATGCTGCAATAAAATTAGCCAACCGGGAAGGAATCATCGTCACGTCAGTCGGAATAGGTTCTGATGAAGGAGCACCCGTCCCGGAATATGAATTCGGACAATTAATGGGATATAAAAGTGATATGAACGGACAGACCGTAATCTCTAAAAGACAGACCGAAGCTTTGAATAAAATTGCAGAATCTACAGGCGGAAGCTATATCGACGGAAATAATATCAATGAGGCACCGGACAAAATCATAGAAGCCCTAAATAAAAAAGCTTCTTCTACGGAAAGTCTGGTTAAGTCTCAAAACGCCAATCATTATTATCAGTACTTTCTTGCCGTTTCGATATTTTTTTTCCTGATCATTTTTCTCTTTAATCCGAAAAGAGATTTTAATATTTAATTTGCTTTTATTAAAATCTTACTCTGGTGAATACTTTAACCCAATTTTAACAAATAATAGACTGTTTCTTAACATATAAAGGAATAATTTTGCAAGTGATGAATACTAAAATTTTATTTTTATCGTTGATGATTGCTTTCTCTTTCGCAAACGTATTGTTTGGGCAGAAGAATTATAAAACTTTGGTTTATGAAGGGAATCAGAAATTCAACAGTAAAGATTACGATGGTGCATCATCAAGGTATATGGAGGCGGTAAAAGCTAACGAAAAAGATTTTACAGCACACTATAATTTGGGAAATGCTTTATATAAAAGCAAAAAATACGAAGAAGCAAAATCGGAATTTGAGAAGGCGCAAAGTCTTTCAGAGACTATTCCCGATAAGGCTGCAGCTCTGCATAATCTTGGCAACACTTATATGCAGATGAATCAGCCAGAGAAAGCAGCCGATTATTACAAACAATCTCTGAAACAAAATCCTTATAACGAATCAACAAGAAAGAATTTTGAGATTGCCAAATTGAAGGAGAAGGAAAAGCAACAAAAGAAAAACCAGGAAAGCAAATCCGGCAAAGGCGGCGGAGGCGATGACCAGCAGAAAAATAAAGACAAAAATGGTGATCCTAAAGATCAGAGTCAGGATCAGGGAAAAGGTCAGAAAAATGAAGGACAGAGCCCGGAAGGAGATCAGCCCGATAAGGATAAAAATAATCAGGGCAAAATGCCTAAAGATCTTGAGAACGCCATATTGAATAAAGTAAGCGAAAAAGAAAAAGAAACCGCCAGAAGAATTTTAAATAAAAATTCTTACTCAATGCCCCAAAGCAACGAGAAAGATTGGTGATGAAACAAAAATTATTTTACATACTGTTGACTTTCACATCCGTAATCGCTTACGGACAGGTAGAACTCACCATGAAACCTGATAAAAGTGATTATAACGGTAAAGACATTGTGAATCTTACCATCATCTTAGAACTGAATGGTGATAATCTTGTACAGCAAAGTAAAATTCAGCTTCCTGATCTTTCAAAGTTTAATATGATCGGAAACGGGTCATTCAGCCAAGGCGTAAGAGATCCCGAGTCTAATGTTGCAGTAGAACAATACATTACCAGAATTGCACTAGAACCTAAACAAAAAGGAAAAATAAGAATAGGTTCTGTACTCGTTACCGTAAATAACAAAATTTATAAAACCGAACCTTTTGATATCTTCATCCGTGATATTGATAAAAAACCTGTTGCTAAAAATACTGATAAAGATGTTTTTCTCAATATGGAAATTGAAGACAGGGAAGTTTATCAGGATCAGCCGACGGTTGCCATTTTAAGGGTTTATTCAAAAAATATGGATAACCTCAGAAAGGTAAAAAATATACATCTTCCTGAGCAGGACAATCTCAATGTACATCCTATCAATTTTCATAAATCTGAAATCGATCCTTCCGGTTACGGAAATATGCCTTCGCAGATTCTTGCCATGTTCATTGTGTTTCCAAATGAGTCGGGATATGTTGAGGTTCCGTCTGTTTCGGCTTCGGTAAATTCCTATGCCCATAAAAATAAAATTGTTTCCAACAAAGTAAAGCTGAATGTTAAAAAACTTCCTGAAGGTTCCCCGGAAAGCTTTAAAAATGCAGTGGGAAATTTTAAAGTGGATGTTTATCACGAAGCTAAAGAAAAGATCGAGGCAAAAAAGCCTGTCAATGTTATACTGAAAGTTTCGGGTGAAGGTAATTTATCCAACATGGAATTGCCAAAAATTGAAACATCACCTGATTACGAAGTATTTGCCCCGAAAATTACATCAAGAGTTAAAGCAGATGTAGAAGGGATGAAAGGATATATTTTGGCAAATTATGTGCTAATTCCCAACAAAACAGGAATTCTCAATATCAAAACCGAAGAGTTTGCTTTCTTTAATCCTACAGAAAAAGTATATGTTAATTTAGGACAGCAAACTCTTAGTCTCACAGCATTCTCACACGATCAGGTTTTAGAATCACGTTCTACCGCCGAGAAGGTAAATGAATATACCAATACTTTACTGGAAACAGTGAATAGCCCGGTTTTGAAAACGACAACGTTTAAAGTAAAAGAAAAAAGTAAATTTAATTGGCGAATTCTTTTTATCAATTTTGGAATTCTTTTAGGATTATTCATTGCTTATCTATTATTCAAAAATTGGCAAAAAAAACGCAATATAGTTAAGGAAAAACCAGCTTCGAGAGATCTGGGATCTGTCGCTGAAACCGAAAGAGAAATCAGAGAAAGCCTGAAAACTGATGTTGGAGATTATTTTACCTATCTTGAAAATCTAAAAGACAGTCAAAGCTTTGATCAGTTCTTTATAACAGTTGAAGAATTGGATTCTGAAGTAAGAAATCAGTATTTTCAAAGTTCTAAAGATGATTTCAGACAGTTTTTAGAAAATTATAAAGGTAGTTCTGTAGCAGAAGAATACAGAAATCTTTCTCAAAGAATTCAGATAGAAAAATATACTCCGGTAAAATCTGAAGAAGGAATTGGTGAACTTTTGAAAGATATTATCAATTTGTATTCTCAGATTAGCAAATAATCATTTTTTATTCATAATTTTGCGAAATTAATAATTATTGAATAATGGAGATTCTTCAGGATTTTTCTTTTAAAGAAACAATGACTTGTTTTATGGTGCTTTTTGCGGTGATCGATATTGTAGGATCTATTCCTATTATTGTAAGTTTAAAGCAAAAATTTGGACAGATTGAGGCCAAAAGAGCATCGATTACAGCAGGGTTGATCATGATCGTTTTTCTTTTCGTAGGAAATAAGATCCTGAAATTCATTGGCGTAGATGTCAATTCATTTGCAATTGCTGGGGCATTTGTTATTTTTATTATTGCTTTAGAGATGATTTTAGGAATTGAAATCAACAAAACAACCGAGGCGAAAGCTGCATCAATTGTTCCTATTGCCTTTCCACTGGTTGCAGGAGCGGGAACTCTGACAACAACTTTGTCTTTACGGGCAGAATTTCATGACATCAATATCATTCTTGGGATTATTCTCAATACAATTTTCGTATATTTGGTGCTGAAATCAGCTCCTTGGCTGGAGAAGAAAATGGGAGAAGCGACTTTATCGATTCTGCAGAAGGTTTTCGGAATCATCCTTTTGGCAATTTCAATTAAATTATTTACAGCAAACTTTGCACAATTGGTGCAGAATTATATAAATTTTTAAGTCATGCAGAAGTTTTATAAAGTATTTTTAATCGTATTTCTTGTAATTATCGCGATCAATATTTATGCGATAGACTGGCATTCTGAGATTTCGTCAGAAGATAATATGAAGTATGTTATTTCAATTATCTGTGGTGTTATCGGGTTGTTTGTACTTTTCATCATGAATACATGGAGTAAAATCGGAGTCAAGAAATAATTATTTTTCATAATAAAATATCAAAATCCCCTTTCAAAGCTATTTGAAAGGGGATTTTAATAAAAGAGTAATCACCATTTAGTTTGTCATTCCGAAGGAATCTTTTGCATTATATCTTTGTCGAGATTCCTACGGAATGACAAACCGACCGTTGAAAACTAAGTTATTAGTAATTACAGACATTCATCTAATAAATATTCAATTTAGATTTTACTTTCTGCGTCTCACTCAATCACAAAATCAATTATAATCAGCATCATGTTTGTCATTGACTTCGTCGAATCTTCGATTTCCGTAGGAATCTAAACTGCTTTATTTTCAGGGTGTTGAGATTCCTACGGAATGACAAACCAACCGTTAAAAACTAAGTTGTTACTAATTAATTATGGACATTCTTAATAGATATACAATTTAGATTTACTTTTTGCATACTAACGACAAAGTCGGTGCGTTACTTAAAATGTATTAATTTATAAAAGAGAGATTTTTCAAAACTGCTTCAGATTTCAGTTCGGTTTCTATCCACTCTTTTTCCGGATTGCTTTGAGCAGTGATTCCACCGCCAACGAAAAGATGTACAGAATTGCTATAAAGTTTTGCACAACGTAAATTCACAAAATACTGGATGAAATCATCGGTTTCAATTCTGATAAATCCGGCATATAATTCTCTCGGGAATTTTTCAAATTGCTCAATTTTTTCCTTGCAAAAATCTTTCGGAATTCCGCAAACAGCAGGTGTGGGATGAAGTTCTTCAATGATCAAATCAAGATCTTCAGGATTTACTTTCAATTTAAAATCGGTTCTCAGATGTTTGATGTTTCCCGAAATATGATCATGAGTTTCCGATTCGTAAATATCATTTTCTGAACTGAATTTTTCTAAAATGTTTCGGATGTATGAAGAAACTGGTTTTTGTTCTTCGATCTCTTTTTCAGACCAATTTTCAGAGACCGGGATTGTTCCTGCTAAACTCATCGTTTCAAACTCGTGAGTAGTTTTATTAAATTTTCCTAAAACTTCAGAAAAAGCGCCAATCCATGAGTCTTTACCGTTAATGAAAATATATCTGAAGGCATTCGGGTAAGCATTACAGAGATGTTTAAAACTTTGGTCTAAATTGATTTCATTAAAGTCTTTGAAAATTTTTCTTCTTGAAAGAACCAGTTTTGGAAGATTATTTTCTTTAATAACATGAATGACTTCCGCAAGTTTATTCAGATATTCTTCATGAGTTTCTGCAGAAAAATCAGCTTCTTTTTTAGGTAATGATTTGCCGGAGAATGTATCTTTTATATCATTTACCTCAATAATATTTCCATTGAAACTGATCTTTTCCGACTGATCAAACGACTGAAAAATGACTGCCCTTTTATCTGAATTTTCGTCTGTGGAATAGAGTTTTTCGTCGAAAGGAAATTTGAAGTAAATCATAAGTTGAATTCTTTATGAAAACCTTTATCTGGAAATAAAATAAGAAATTCCCAGATTCAGTTTTCGTTCAGCAAAGGTATTATTAGTCTTAAAAATGTCAAAATCAAATGAGTTGTTTTTTAAAGATAAATTGTTTAGTGAATACTGTTGATAATCTGTAGTAATCAATATTTTTGACGAAATGCGATATTGCAGCCCGAAAGAGAACCCGATGTTGAATTGTTTGCTTTTGAAATCATCAAGTTTATTTAAAACATTGTTTTCAGGAACTAAAAATTGCATTTTGTAGGTGTTTTTACTCACAGCAAATCCTGCAAACGGTCTGAATTTTCTCCATTCATACAAGACTTTTAGCTGTGCTGTATATTCAAAATGTTTGTTATTAAATCTCTGAAATAACAACGGTTGGCTGTCTTGTGTGAAATAAAACCCGTTTAAATAGGTGTCTTCTTTATTGGCATCCAGATCAAAGGTAGAATTCCAATGGTAAATATTGGCGGATAACATGAGATATAAATTTTGACTCACACTCTTGGAAATCCATATTCCTAAATTTTCCCCGAACTGTTGTGTGTCACTATTCAATTCCTTTGCCCAACTGCTGTTTTTAAAGCCGATTCCACCCTCAATACCATATTGAAAACCCTGAATAAAACTTTTTTTCTGAGTTGTGGTTTTCTTTACTTGAGAAATTCCGTTCTCTATGATTGGAACATTTAAAATTGGGAGAGAGATTTGTACGTCGCTTATTCTGCTTTTTATTGCTTTTTCTAAATAAATCGTGTCATAGACAATCACTTTTTCATACACCACTACAGTATCTGCTTTCGTTTTTTGCGCCGGTATGATTTGCAGCGACAATACGGTAAAAATGAAAGTGATGTTTCTAAAAAGCATGTTTCTGGTATTAATTTTCTCTTTCGATAAAAATAGTATCTCTCTGAATGACTTTTTTTACAATAATAACTTTTTTAGGTGAAATTTCAGCAGAATCTTTTGAAGGTAATTTTTTTTCTATGGCAAAAGTTGCTTTTGAAGCAGTTTCCTGATTTTTTATTTCCTGATTTAGATTAATTTCGTTTGATTCCTGATTTTGAATATTTGTTTTTTCAATAATTTCAGGTTTTAGTTCTGACGAAGAATTATTATTTATACCAATTCCGGGCTCATTTTTTATTGAAGATTCAGCTTCTGAAAATTTTTGTTTGAGTACTTTGTTTTCTTCAAATGCTACGACCGAAATGATAAGAGTGATGAGTAAGGTAACGGAAATAATCATCTTTTTTTGGAAATTTTTGCTGGAGCCTGAAAATGAAACAGTATTCAAAGAAATATCATCAGAAATTGAAAGATTTTTTGACGGAGCAATTTTAAAATCTGCAAATTTACTTTGAAAAGTCTGTGCCCACATCAATCCTCCAAATCCTAAAAATACAAGTAGTTGAGTAATTTTTTTGTTGTTTTTCGGTGTGTTTTGATCGACAAAATTGTTTAACAGATAATTCTGAACCGATTTTTTTGCTCTCAGTAAATGAGATTTTGAAGTGTTGACATTGATGCCCAATAGTTTTGCAATCTCCTGATGAGAATTGTTTTCGATAAAATACAGATTGAAAACCGAACGGTGATGTAATGGCAGACTGTCGATAGACTTCAACAGTTCTTCTCTGGTGAAATCATAGGCTAAAACGTGATTTTTTTCTGTGGCAGAGTTGTTCATTTCGATCAATGGTTCCGGGATTTCTGATATTTCTGTAGAGACGAAAATTTCTTTGGAGCTGCTTCGTAAGTACTGTAAGGCATTATTCACAACAATGGCTTTGAGCCAGCCAAATAAAGCCTTTTTATCTTTCAGCTGATGGCTTTTTTGCATAGCGATAATAAAACTGTCCTGCAAAAGATCTTCTGCGGTCTGTAAGTCTGCGATATATCTGCGACAAATCCCCAAAAGTTTTGGGGATAAATCGACATATATTGTATTCCAATCTGTTTTTGTTTTAGGCATTGCTTTAGTTTTCTACTACATAGATAGAGTTGAAAGTTGCAGTATAATTTATCGTTCCGTTTTGCACACCGTTTATATTTTGAGATTCTACACCATTGATAAACACTTTTCCGTTGTAGGTACTATTTTGTGTATTATATTTTATCATGTAGATGTCATTGTTAAGAACAAACAAATCCTGAATAAAAGGCAAAGATGAAAACGCTGGATTAATGACCAAGTTGTTTTTAAAATAGCTCATTCCGTTGTCATAATATGTCGTATATAAATCGTTTGTCGATTTGTCTGAGACAATTTTTCCGTAAAAAGGAAGTGATGCTGTGTAATCACCAATTAATGTTTCTGTGTTTGTATTGATGTTTTTAGAATAATATTTAGAGTTTTTCTTATGGAGAATATGTAATCCGTTGTTGTTTTTTGCAAAATTAAAAACATAATCAGGATTATTCAGTGAATTGTACGTTGTATTTTTAAAATATCCTCTGTCAATGTTTTGATTATTATCTACAACCAAAGCAGAAACATAAATATCTGAACCATTGATAAAAATACCTTCAGCAGATGGAATAAACTGACCTTTTCGAAGCAAAGTTTTCACACCGTTTTTCCAGTAACAAAGCTCATATCGTTCTAACGAGCTTGCAGGGATTGGGTTTTCTACGTAGCCGGCAAAATAGATGTCTCCATTGTTTACAGCAAAGCCTGTTATATCGTGCTGTACATTATTTTGAATATTCAGATATTGCTTGATTTCAGTCTTTACATTATCTTTCCAAAAATACTGGATTGATTTGTATGATACAGGATTGATACCCATGCTTCCTGTCACATAAACATTGTTGTTCTCAACCTTAATCTCTATCGGAAGTAAATTATCACCGTTGGTAAGATCAGTTTTTACATTGTTTTTCCAAAAGCAGGCTTTGCTGTTTTCCCGACCTGCAACATACACATCATAAGATTGAGCCGTATTTTTTTCTGCGCTCTCACTTATATCGGAGTCATTGCTGCAAGAGTTGAAGATTGATAGGATCAATAAAAGAAAAGGTAGAAGTAGTTTTTTCATAAGTTTTTTGTTTAAAAGTTTATATTAATAAGATGCAAAAAAATAAAAAGGTTGCAGTTGGTCTATTGAAATAAAACAGGTTTTGTACTTTTTGGTATTTTCACAATATGATAGGGTTGGGTAACAACAGAAGTTGCGTTTCCTGTCAGAAGCTTTTCAAGATCTACCACGATGCTTTGCGGATTCTCATCTACGGTAATTATGTCAATAGAATGTCCGCCATTTGGGAAAACTTCATCAAATACAGCAATAACCATAAACTGAGTAAAGTCGATATTGGTTTCTGTAAAACCACCCGAAATATTATTAACAGAGTCTAAAGTATTAAGAAAAGCATTCCACTGTGTAGTGTTTGTAATCACTGTATTTTGCTGTGAAACATAGTTTCCCGAAAGGTTCCCTTTGCCGATTGGCTGCGTAGCTATTGGAGTTTTATACTCAATGTTGTTTTCATTATCACTGCACGAGTTGAAGATAAAGAAAACCGAACAAAAAAACAGGAGTAGGTAATTTTTCATAATTGATAATTTTTTGGTTACAATTATAAGATGAAAAAAACTCAAAAGGTTGCAGCAAGTATATAAAAAAAGACTCAAATAATTTGAGCCTTCAGTATTTTTACTTTAAATATTATCTGTTAATAATATTATTCGTCATGGTTGTATGATTGATCAACTGACCTTTTTCGTCACGTATTTCAATTTCAGAAACGTGCATGGTCTTTCCTTTTCGGATAAATCTTGCGACAGCAGTTACGGTTCCGTCTTTTTTACTTCTCAGGTGATTTGAATTGATATTTGTTCCTACTCCGAAATATTTGCTTCCGTCAATAAAAATATTAGAAAGGCTGGAACCCATTGTTTCTGCTAAAACACAACTTGCTCCGCCGTGCATAATTCCGAATGGTTGATGAATTTTTGGTGAAACCGGCATCGTTGCGGTCAATGTTTCATTCTCAAGATCAATATCGATGAATTGTATATCAAGGGTTTTTGCAAAAGTTTCTTCACCCCAATTGTTGATGAATTCTAATATCTCTTCTTTTGTTTTGCCTTCTGTATACATTTTTATGAGTAATAAATAATTGGTAATAAGTAATTTTGCTTCTAACTTCTAACTTCTAACTTCTAACTTCTAACTTCTAACTTCATCATTTCCTATGATATTAGGATTCCAGTTAGAAGGAATTTTCGGACCAATATCATATTTAATATAATAATTCTGAATTTCTTCCATAATTTCAAGAAATGAAGCCGATGCTATTCTCTCATAAGGAATCGTATAACCAAGGTAAACAATGTTTCTTTTGAAATCTCCGGCTGCTAAAACGATAGGAACTTTTGCGGCTAAAGCCATATGATAAAACCCTTTTCTCCACTTCGGAACCCAGCTTCTGGTACCTTCAGGAGTAATCACAAGACTGAAATCATCTTTTTTAAATTCATTTGCCACAAAATTGATCAGATCATTTTTCTGACTTCTGTCGATACCAATTCCTCCCAAACCTCTCACAACAGAACCATACCAAGCTTTCGTATGAGCATCTTTGATGATGATTTTCAGAGGTTTTCCTAAAGTCCAATAGGCAAGGTTTCCCAGAAGATATTCCATATTGTGCGTATGGGGTGCTACAACCAGAATACAACGGTTGAGGCTGTTGACATCGCCCTGTAACACAACCTTCCAACCAAGCATTTTTAAAAGTAATTTGCCAATCAGCTTTTTCATGAATTTAAATTTAAAACAAAAAAGTATAACCAAACAATGGTTATACTTTACAAATATATTGAAATATTATGGCTCTTAAAATAATCCGCTGATTAAATCTGCGATTTTTATTGCGATTTCTAAAACTAATTGTACCATGATTATTGTTTTTTTGTGTTGGTTAATTTTTTACGAAGATAAGATAATTTTAATATATAAACCACTAATTAATGAAGAATTTATAGTTTTTTTGAGAGTAGAAGAGTGTGGGTTTCAAACTGTTGCTATTCATCCACACCTTCCGCCACTCTCTCAAGTTTAATTATTTGGTTTTGATAGAAAATTCTTTTTTGCCGTCCTTTATTTTGATATCTACGTCTTTCATTTTATCAATATCCATCTTCATTGTATCCATGATTTTGTCTGCCTGATTTTTAGGATATTTCTTTCCGTTGATAATTACGCTGTCTTTATCATTTTCATTGTATTCGATAGTAGAACCGTTGATTGTGATCTTGTTTTTTTCGATCTGAATATTTCCGTTCTCATCATCATTGTCTTCTTCTTCATTATCGTTGATTCCGTTTCCATCGGTATCTCCGTCAAAATTCATTGAGTCCTTCTTTAGAGGAATTACCACTGCATTTTGAGGAATTACCAGTTCGTAATCAATACTGTAATCTCTGAAACGGTGATCGTAAGGATATTTGATATAATTCGGAAGAATCACTTTATTACCAACGATTTCTACGGGAACAATTGCATTAAGCGGAATGTTGTATCCTTTCGCTTCTTTTTTAATAATTAAATAAGGTGTTTTAATATCTGCTTTTCTTGTTACATCAACATGAATCCAGTCTTTTTCATAAACTGAAATCTTATCTGAAAATAAATCATCGTCGTATGCTGTGAAGTTTTGAGGAATTACTACACTTTTCATGTCAACATAAATGGTGTCTGATAAGGTATTGATGGCAACTTCTTCCGTATCTTCTTTCTGTCCTTTTAAAAACATTTCTCTTTTTGCCATACTAACTCCGAAATAAGTACCTAAAGCAATTACCGCCAGAAAAAGAACTCCGATTACCCAGCCGATATTTCTCAGTTTAGTTTTTGGAGAGAAAATTTTAATGCTTAGCAAACTGAATAATATTGCAGGAATTAATGATCCTATAATAATAAGCGCAGTCAAAACTGTATACAACCCGTCGTCGTCAAAATAGAACTTCATCTCATTAGCACCAGGGAAATCTGAATCTATTCCGAAAAGACCGAATAAAACAAATACTCCGATGATACTTCCGACTGCAAAAAATGCAAACAGTCCACCAATTAAATATTTCAAAATATTCCAGATTCCACTTCCTGCATTGTTAATATGAGGCTTGCTTTCTATATAAATTTCTCCCGCTCTTGTTGTTGTTTCATTGGCAAACTGTACAATTTTGCTCGATTCTTCTTTCAGATTGTCAAAATTTAAAGGCTTTCCCTTCATTTTCAAAAAGTCTGAGGCTGTTTCTGCTTTTGGTAAAACTGCCCAAAGGATAAAGTATAAAATAATTACGAGAAAAGATGATCCCGGAGCTACCCAAAGAAATATAAATGCACCAATCCAGATTAGTCTCATCCAGGTAATTTCCATCCCGGAATATGCTGCTAAACCTGCACAAACTCCTGCAATCTTTTGTCTTTCAGGATCACGGAAAAGTTGTCTCTTATCAGTATAGTGAGTTCCTGAGCTGTCTCTTTTTGCATTCTTTTCAGAATAATAAGCTTCTTCCTGTTCTTCGATTTTTTCAGGGGAACCGATTTGAGCGATTACTCTTTCTACATCTGTATCGTTGATTACTTCGCGTTTTCCTAAAGAATCTCTGAAGATCTCAACCATTCTGATTTCTATGTCGTGCATTACCTCATCTGCTTCAGAAGCTTCCAGTGAGCTTCTCAGTGCATTCAGATAATCGCTGAGCTTTATATATGCGTGTTCTTCTATGGTGAAAGAAAAACCTGCGAGTCCTATTGAGAGTGTCTTGTTCATAGCTTTTGTTTTTTTAAATTTTTTGAGTGATTTGGTTTACAGAATCTGTCAGTTCTTTCCAGGTATTTTGCAGTTCAGCTAGAAAAGTTTTGCCTTTTTCTGTGATTTGGTAGTATTTTCTTGGCGGTCCTCCCGTAGATTCTTCCCATCTGTAAGAGAGAAATTCTCCGTTTTTCAATCGGGTTAAAAGAGGATAGAGGGTTCCTTCCACTACATCCAGTTTTCCTTTTTTCAGTTCATCTATTAAATCAGAAACGTACATTTCGCGATTGTTGATGAGGCTTAAAATACAGAATTCCAGAATCCCTTTTCGCATTTGCGCTTTGGTATTTTCAGTATTCATCTTTATTAAGTTTGTTAATTAGTTATATCAAATCAGTTTCTGTCTCTAGCTAGTTAAACTTTCTCTGATTCTACATTACAAAGATATGTAATTAAAATGGTAATATGCAATACAAAGTAGTGAAATTATTTTAAACAATTATTTAAATATCTGATAATCAAACTAATAAATTTTAATTCATATTTTTAAATAATTTATTTTTATTCTATTCTTATTCTTGAAACCAAGATTTTCATGATAATTCTTATTTTTGAAGTATGAAAATTCAAAAAGAAATTGATTTTATCGTCGCAATTGACGCTTTAAAAAACGTGCAAAGAAGAAATTACAATGCCGACGACACCAGAAGAGAAAATACGGCCGAGCATTCATGGCAGATTATAATTTTGGCTCAGATCCTTTTTCCCTATGCTAAAAACAGAGCAGATATTGATTTGCTGAGAGTCATCAGAATGCTTTCAATTCATGATTTGGTTGAAATTGAAGCGGGAGATACCTTTCTTTTTGACGAAGCCGCAATGGTTGGGAAATTTGAAAGAGAAAAAATTTCTGCCCAAAATATATTCGGAATTTTAGACGAGCCTATTCGTTCAGAGTTTTTTAATCTCTGGCTCGAATTTGAGGAAGAGCAAACTCCTGATGCAATTTTTGCCTGTGCTATCGACAGAATAATGCCTTTCATTCTCAATTCTCACACCTCAGGAAAAAGCTGGACAGAAGCTGCCGTAACCGAAAAACAGGTAAGGAATATGCTCGAAAATGCAATCAGCAGAGCTTCTGATGAAATGGGAGAGGCTTTCCAATTTTTAATGATCAAAAATCTTGAAACTGAGAAGGTTTTGAGATAAGTTTTTTCATAAAAATTCGGCTAAGACTAAAACTTTGGTGTACAGATTGTTGTATGTCTTCAAAAAATTATGCAGACAAAAGATTACAGCAGAGAAGAGCTGAACTATCATCAAAGTGAAAATAACTATACACTTCTGATCCCTAAGAAATTTTTGAATGTAAAAGATATTAACGTTAAGAAAAAAAATCCAGACGGCAGCTTTTCTGATGCCGACGTAGAAATGCGGGAAGAAGAAAATAATATTCTGATCATCACTACGATCCCTATTGATATCCGGCTGGAAATTTCAGATGATATCTAATTTTTATTAGATAAATTTTAATTTTTTTAAATAAGGTTTCGGCGGGCAAAGCCCGCCGAAACCTGCCTGAATTTATAATATTTGAATTGGTTTCTTAAATTCATCAATTGCTACAAATGTGAAATCACCCACAATAGCTTTTTCTCTTTCGTAAGAATACATTTGCTCGGTGTATATTTCTACATTCACTTTCATACTCGTTTTACCGACGTGTGCTACTTTTCCGATCAGCTCAACAATTGTTCCTGCTGGAATTGGTTTTTTAAAATCGATTTTATCGCTGCTTACCGTTACCACTCTTTTTCTCGCAAAACGAGTCGCTGTAATAAATGCAACTTCATCCATCAGCTGCATTGCCGTTCCACCAAAAAGGGTGTCGTAATGATTGGTAGTGTTTGGAAAAACCGCTTTAAAGATTCGGGTTTCGGAAGCATCAATTCTCTCTTCTGTATTCATATTTCATTATTAATTAAAGCGAAAATGAAATATATTGAAGCAAACAGACAAATCAGGAACAAGAAATTCCTGAGTAAGCTATGAGATCAACAAACTTCAAATCGCGAAAGTTTTTGTCTGTAGAAAATGGCAGGTCTCCTGACTTGTAACATCTTAATTTCCTTCCCATGCGATTTTTTGCACAGTGGATTGTTAATAAAGACTTTGGTTACTATACAGTTGCGCGACAGCTCGTGATTTTCACACGATTCCCTTTTCATCTGCGGTTAGGCAGAACCAATTTCTGAAAAGTTAACTAATAACTTTCCGGATGCAAAAATAATGATAAATAGATGAATTATTCGGGATTTTTTAAAATAATCTGGCTGATTACTTTTCCCTCCCTGATTGTCCAAAGCGAAGTGTATCTGTTTGCTCCGGAACCATTGATCATATAAAGAAAGATATGATCGTCGTCGATAGAAGTTACTCCGATGTTTTCAAAATCCATGGTGGGCTGGAACATATTTTTAATGGCTTCTCTCACAAAAACAGAACCTCTTCCGGGTTGCTGTACCCTGATCGATTTGATTTCTGTCATTCCTTGTGGCAATTCTTTATCAATTCCCCACGGTTTTACTTTATCAATGGTTTTGATATTTCCGTCTGCATCTTTTTCCTGCTTACGGTAGCTCGCATTTGACGGATAAATGTCAATGACAACCTTGCTTCTTTGTGCAGTAGGAATTTTAGGATTGTTATTGTCTGTAAAAATGATTGACTTCCCGTTTTTAGACTTTGTAGGAGTGTATTGTGGAAGCTGGTCGATAAAAGCGATACGGTCTTTATTTACCATACCTTCTTTCGTTAAACTGTCATATCTTACAAATGGTTTTTCGATTTCATCTTTTTCAGGATATTTGATCCAGATCCAGTCGGTTTCGCCGGGAGCGGGTTTTACATAAACAAAAACGTCACCTTTTTTCATTCGGATTTTGTCTACGATTTTTCGGTAATCTTCTTTATGAACACGCACCATTGCGTAACCTTCAGTCGCTTTTACAACTCCGAAAGGCACTTTACTTTGTGCAAAAAGTAACGAAAAAGAAAAAATACTGAATACCGATAAATAAATCGCTTTGTTGATGAAAGTCATTATAAAGAATATTTATAGTTCAAAGATATAAATTAAATGTTTTTCGGAAGATAATTATACCTTTTCAATTCTGTTAAATCTTTTATTGGTTTTAAATGGGTGTCTGAAAGCAGATAAATACTTTCTGAAACGTCCAAAACATCTTGATATTGGTGATCTGAAATGATGAAACCCTTATTTTTTGACTCTTCTCTGATGCTGTTCTTTATTTCAGCGACAAATTTTGGTGAAAGACTGTGAAAAGGCTCATCCAATAAAATGAATTCTGCTTTTGAATAAATGATTAATAAAACTTCTAAAAGTCTAAGCTCGCCACCGGAAAGATTTCGGGGAATTTCATTGATGAAAGGTTTTAATAATTCTGAATTCAAAAGTTTTGCGGAGTTTTCATCATCACAAAATAATGCGATAAGCTTCTTAATTTTAATATTTTTAGGTAAAAAAGAATATTGTGGTAAATATGAAATCCTGTTATTGCGGTCAGATTGATTTCTTAAAATAATATGATTAAATTTCACATATTGAGTTTCACCCTTCATAGTTCCGAAAATTATTTGAAAGAGTGTTGATTTTCCCGAACCGTTTCTTCCAAGAATTCCTAAGATTTTACCTGTTTCGCAACCAATGTAAACATCTTGCAAAATTTTCTTTTCACCAAATGATTTTGTGATGCTGTCAATGTGAAGTGTACTCATAAAAAAAGGGTAATGGTTTTTATAATTAAACCAAAAGACAAAGTGAAAATCCACAAAAACAATCTCGAAAACCCAAAATTAGCGTAGAATAGATATTCGTTTTTAAATCTTAATTCATAAATAAAAAAATGAGACAACGGAAGAAATAGAACAAAGCACAATCCTATACTTTCAAAACTAAAACCTAATTGAAAGGCAAGTAATACAGAAAATAAAACTGACGGAATCAGTAGTTTTCTGTAAAAGATCCATAAAATTTTAAGATCGGTCAGCATTTTTCAAAAGTAAGAATATTATTTATCACTTGTATTGGATTATTTAGACCCGATTTGGCGAATATTTGATAATTTAATATTAATTTTAGACAAATAACAATAAATCATGACACATGACAAAAAAACTACTTTTTTTATTCTTGATCTTTTCAGGAATTACATTCTATCACGCAAACAATAAAACTGAGAAAAAAAACGGATTTTTCTGCGATACACTTGCTCCGACAAATGTTCAGATGGGGAATGTAACGTTAACATCAGGAACAGTTAGTTGGACGGCAGATCCAAATACACCCAACAACATGGTGAGAATAAGACCGGTTGGTTCTTCATCTTGGTTGGTAATCACAGTTATTCCTGCAGGGCAGACTTTTTATAATTTTGCAGGCTTGATGTCTTGCACGGCTTACGAAGTTCAGGTGGTAAAAATATGTAACAATGTAACGGGAACATGGTCAAATCCTTTGATATTCAACACCTATCTGGATTATTGTACTTCTGCATCTACAAATTCAAATGTAGCTTATATTTCTAATGTGACAGTTACTCCGATAGGATTTTCGCCCATGGTGAGTAATTCAGGAACTTCAAATTATACAGATTACCGTCCTGATCCCAACCGAAAAGTTCAATTGCTTGTGGGGAGTGTTAACAATCAAATTTCTGTTTCTAAATCATGGTTCGCAACTCCAAGTGCAGTATCTGTGAGAGCCTGGATTGATTTTAATGCTGACGGAATTTTTCAGGCCGGAGAAATGATGCTGTCTTCCAATTCTACAACTTCACAGACTGCTTTATCATCATTTACAGTTCCTACATCAGCTTTTCAGACAGGAACAAGTTGTGCTGTAGCAATGAGGGTGATCATCAGTGAAACATATACAAGTTCTGTTTGTGGTACTTTTACATATGGAGAAGTTGAAGATTATGGAGTTTATATATTGCCAACTGCTAATCTTTCTATTACTGAAACAGAAAAAAACAAAGAAATCAACATCTATCCAAATCCTGTTTCAGATATTTTAAATATTTCAGGAATATCTTCAGAAACGGATTTTGAAATTTATAATGCAGCCGGACAAAAAGTTAATTTAGGCAAAACTAAAAATCAGCAAGTAGATGTTCGTCGGCTTTTGAAAGGAATTTACTTTATTCAAATTAGAGATAAGACAAAAGAAAATCGATTAAAATTTATTAAAAAATAAAACAAAAAGAGAGTGCTTATAACACTCTCTTTTTTTATAATTAATCTTTTCTAAGTTTTGCTTTGACTCCGTTCTCAGTAATTATTTTTCTGAGTTCTGAAATTTGATCTTTATCCATTTTTGCTTTTTGGATCATATTCATCGTTTGTGCACTTTGATAAATCAAAAACCAATCTTTATTTTCTCTGACTTTAAAAACAGTATTCCAGCTAAAATCTCCGTCGAAAGTTTCTCCTTTTGCCTCAATCTTTTCTTTGGTAAAAGTATAAATGATTTCTTCCTGAATCTTCTTGTTAGAGTAAAATGTATTTTTCAAACGGAAATAAGAACGAACTATTATAAAGAGAATGATAGCCGGAAACCAGATCATAGCAGATTTGAAGATTTCCTGTGCATCATCTTCGGTATTAAAGAAATTCAAACCCAAAAATAACAATAGAATTAAAGAGAAAATAATTATTCTTGGAAATGAATTTTTAATATTGAAATTTAAAAAATCTTTAAAAGTTATATGAGTTTTAATAATCATTATTAAATTTAAATCCTTTCCAATTCATCAGAACTGATCACGGTTTTGAAGCTTCCGTAGTTTACAGTCACTTTATTTTTAGAAATCGTTTCTATCGTTCCGACACTTGTACTTCCGGTAATTCTTACACGTTGTCCGATTTTCATCCACACAGCACGGTCGGTCTTACGTTTTTCCTCAATTTTTTCGTTGGTTTCGCTTATTTTTTCAATGACATCTTCTTTTTTAAGCTGCTGAGTGATTTTTCTTTTGACAATCTGAAGACGTTTACTCTCATCTTTATCTGCTCCGGTTTTTCTGAATTTTTCCTGCTCAAGAATCTTCACAAAATCTTTCACTACATCTTTTCGTGATTTTCCTTTTACATAACTATCAATAAAACCTTCAATTTTTGTCCCGAACTGAAGTTTACGGTGCTCGTCTTCATACAGTTTCTGGAAGTTGAATAGTTTTTGCTGAAGCTGCTCGTTCAGTTTCTGAAGATTGTCACGTTTATCTTCCACAGAACCTTTTCTTTCGGCAAGATCGGTTTTCAGTTTTTCAACTTCATATTTTTCCTGCTGAAGTTTGACGATGGTTTTATCTAAGTTAACGATATCATGCTCCACTTTTTTCTTCGCAGAATGAATGATAAATCTTGGGATTTTATTCTTTTCCGCAACTTCAAAGGTGAATGAGCTTCCGGCTTGCCCGACCTCCAGTTTGTACATTGGCTCCAGAGTTTCTTCGTCAAAAAGCATTGCCGCATTTGTAGCATTCGGAAGCTGTTCTACAACCAGTTTGATGTTGGTGTAATGCGTGGTAATGATTGCAAAACTCTTTTTATCATAGAAAAACTCAAGGAAACTTTCGGCTAAGGCTCCACCCAGTTCAGGATCTGATCCTGTTCCGAACTCATCGATCAGTAAAAGTGTTTCCGGATCAGATTCACGAATGATTCCGCCCATTTTCTTTAATCTTGAAGAGTAGGTCGAAAGATGGTTTTCAATAGACTGGTTGTCTCCAATATCGGTCATGATTTTGTCAAAGAAAAACATTTCAGATTTTGGATGTGCAGGAATCAGAATTCCGCTCTGAATCATCAGTTGAAGCAATCCTACGGTTTTCAAAGTAATTGATTTTCCACCCGCATTCGGTCCGGAAATACAGATGATTCTGTTATGCTCCGTCAAGCTTAATGTTTGCGGGAAAATCGTTTTATTTTCTGCTTTATTTCTCAGCCATAGTAATGGATGATAAGCATCTTTCAGCTTTAAAGTTTTATGACGGTTGATTTTAGGCAAAATACCATTGACTAACTCACCAAATTTTGCTTTAGCTCTCGTTAAATCCAAATCAAAAATATAAATCTGATATCTCCAAAGCTGCGGCTGGAAAACCGCTAACTCTGAAGTAAGCTGTCTCAGGATTTTGTCGATTTCTTTCTTTTCTTCTTCCTGATCATCACGAAGTTTAAAGTAATGCTTCACAACGCTGTCCGGCTGAATAAAAGTAATCGAACCTGTTTTTGAAAGTCCTAAAACTCTTCCCGGAACCCGTTTTTTATACGCAGATTTTACCGCTAAAACTCTTTGGTCTTCGATGATACTTTCACGGATGTCATCCAGAAAATCACTCTGACTGTAGTTGAATAAAACTCTGTTAAAATTTTCCTGAATCGCTTTTTTCGACACCTGAATTTCGGCTCTTAAGGTTTTCAGAATTGGGGAAGCTTCACTTTTTACTTCGCCAAAACGGTTAAAAACCTTATCAACTTTATCAATGATTTCTTTTTTATATTCCAAAGCAGAAGCATCCTGCATCAGGTTTGGAAAAGTATCGGGCATGGTCGGGAAAAACTTCTGAAGTTTTCCTATCTGTTCGGTAAGCGTTTTTATTTTGATGAAAGCTGAGTTTTCAAGACGGTAATTCTCGATCAGCATCAGTTTCAGTTCGCTCTCAATATCTTCGTACTCATCAAACGGGATCGCATTTGAACTTTCAAAACTCGACAGATATTCTGATGTTTTTTTCAACGAAAGTTCAGCCTCATCAATTTTCATCGGACGAAGCTCAAGGATTTTTTCTCTCGTTTTCGGAGAATATGCAAAAGGAGCAATTTCCGCGAGCAATTGCGGAAACTCTAATTCGTTTAAATCTTCTTTATTTATATACACATTGCAAATTTAGTGAGAAATTTGAATATTATGTATCTTTGAGCAACATACGATGTTTTTATTAAAAAAAATAATGAAAAATCTAAAATGTATTTTATTGTTTTTAGCTTTAATTAATTTTAATGCCCAAAAGAAGAACATAATACCTTCCGTAAATATGAAATCAGAAAAGTTTGATGTTGATATATTTTCAAAAGAGGTGAAGAAAAATAGGAAAGACAAAATATATTTTACGTACAGAGAAAATGAATTTATTGTTAATAACAAGATGGGTGATAACTTGATTTCTTACAGTAGATCACATAAAGGTTCATCTTTTTCAGGATACGATTATTCTTTAAATCCATTGTTTGGAGTCTATAAAGAGTTTTATCCAAATAATATATTGAAAACGAAAGGTGTCTATTGTTGGTTTGGATTTAAACTTGGTCAATGGTATTATTATAATGAGAATGGAAAACTTATCTTGATAGAAAATACAGATGAAGACTGGATTTTTAATTATAAAATGGTTCTGGATTACTGTAAAAGAAATAGAATTCCGCTCGATAAAAAGAAATATGGAGTAAGAACACAGATTAGAAAATTTATTTCGCCAACTAATAATATTTGGTTAATAAGTTTTCCTCATAAGAGTAGTAAGGAAGGGTGTGAGATGATTGAAAAAACAATTCATTTGGATAGTAAAACCGGAAAATTGCTAAGTACATTTGAAGATTTACTGCCAATTGGTGGTTAGTAAAAATAATATGAAACTAGAAACCGAAAGATTGATCTTAAAACCTATTGATGAAAGCCACGCCGAGGACATTTTAAAGATCCGAAGCAATGAAGTTGTCAATAAATTTGTGAAAAGAATTCCACCAAAAACAAATTATGATGCGTTGGATTTTATTTTAACGATCAAAAAAAGAATTCAGAATAATGAATCTGTCTATTGGGGAATCACATACAATAATCAACAAAATCTCATCGGAACCATCTGTCTCTGGAATTTTTCTGAAGACCGGACAGAAGCGGAAGTCGGATATGAATTATTGCCCGATCATCACCGAAAAGGAATCATGTCTGAAGCATTGACTGCAGTTTTAAATTTTGGTTTTAATGAATTAAATTTGCTGGAGATTTTAGCTTTTACCAATAAATTTAATGAAAATTCAAAAAGACTTCTTCTTAAACACGATTTTGTTTTGCAAGAGGGGAGAATTGATGAGGGTTTTCCGGAGAATTTGGTTTTTAGTTTGAAGAAATAAGGTTTAGTTTTGTTATTTCTTTAACTTCGAAACCTAAAAAAAAATAATTAATGAATATCCAAAAAATAAATGAGGATTCACTTAAACTTGTTAAGTTATTATATTTTAAGGATTTTATAGGTGATGATATTCTATCTACTACTGAAAAAGAGATGATTGGTCAGCCTCAACGTGTTAATGTATTTGATTTAGCAGAAGTTAAAGACGTTATCATTTACAATCATGATGTTCTTGAAAATATAATTTCTATACGCACAATACTTAATGGTAAGGAAATTGGATTAAATCACGAGAATTACTTATATCTAAAAATGATTGCTGAAGAATTACTTTTAGATAATTTTATTTCTGAAAATTCAGATTTTAAGTTTTTAGAAAAAAAGATATTTCAATGGCTAATTAATTTCTATATAGAAAAACAAATAAAAAGTGATTTATATGAATTCATTTTATTTGAAGTAGAAAATGAAAAAGCTGAATATAATTTTTATTTTAAAGTAACAGACCTACTTATAGAAGAGAATTTTGTTGTGGGAAATTGTGAGTTTACTTCAATTGATAAAAGTTTTTTTGAGGAAAAATTAGAAGAAACGAATTTAAATAATGAAAAATCAGATAAAGATGATAATAAAATTTTTTATTCTTTTTTTGATAAATTTTGTAATAGAGTTTTAATTACAACTACTGTTAATGCAGTAAAAGACAAAGCTGCATTATTAGCAAAAAATGAAGTAGAACTTTCTATAAATACCTTGAAAATATTTTTAAGTATAGAATCTTTGACTAAAACAAATTTATTTAATATAGATTTTATGATCAATGATGAGATCAGTGAATATTTTTCATATTCTAATACAACAAAAGACTTTTATACAATAATAGATGTTGGTAATGAAACTATTCCAGTTGAAATGGATAAACAAAAATTGAAAGAATTAAATAGTTATGGTTTAAAAATTGTTTCACAATTTCTTCAAAATAAAAAAAACAATGAATTATATTTTGAAATTGAATCATTAATCAATGAATTTGGAAATATTAATTCAACAAAAAATTTTCATAATAGGATAGTTTTACTAATCTCCTTTTTTGAAAGAATTATTATTCCTAAGAGTAATCCCAAAGGTAAGGGACTTGCTTTTTTAAAAAATAATATATTACCGAATTTGATAAATAATTTTAATGATGAGATTGCTAGTCAAGTAAATGACATTTATAAAGTAAGGGATAAATATATTCACAATAGAATTGAAATTCCGATTGATGTAAAATCAATGTTAATATTTAAGGATATTGCTAGAATATTTCTGATTAAATTAATAAATTTAAATAATTCAAACTATAATTCTTTAGAGGAAGTTCAAAACTATTTTAAGATCCTCATTTTAAAGAAATAATATTCAAAACTAATCAGATGACCTGGACAGAAATTTTAGCCCCAATAAAAAGCACACCTTACTTTACTAATCTTTGGGAAAAAGTAAAACAGGAATACGCAACTACAAAAGTTTTCCCGCCAAAAAAACAGATTTTCAGAGCATTGGAGATTACGCCTTTTGATGAGGTTGAAGTTGTGATTATCGGGCAAGATCCTTATCATAATGACTTTCAGGCAAATGGTCTGTGCTTTTCGGTTTCCGAGCAGGTGACTGCACCGCCATCGCTGAAAAATATTTTTATCGAACTGAAAAGTGATCTCGGAATTGAAAGAACTTCAAAAGAACTGGACGATTGGGGAAAACAAGGCGTTTTATTATTAAATGCAACCTTAACGGTTCGTGCACATTCACCGAATTCTCACAAAGATCTCGGCTGGGAAACGTTTACCAATTATATTATTAAAGAAATTTCAGACAAAAAAGAAAATGTGGTTTTCGTATTATGGGGCGCTTTTGCACAAAAAAAAGCCGAACTCATTGATCCGGCTAAGCATTTTATATTAAAATCGGCACATCCATCGCCGTTTTCTGTTCACAGAGGATTTTTTGGAAGCAAACCTTTCTCAAAAATTAATGAATATTTAATTTCAAAAAACAAGAAACCTATCTCGTGGTAGAATCTTTTCCGCCTTTTGCAATGACGATTCCAATTCTATACTTTCCGCTCAATGATTTTGCTCCTTCTCCGGCTGCAGGAGCAGGATTTACTTCAATAAGAGAAATTGTATATCCGTTAAAAAAGGTTGATTTGTGATAATTTCTTCCCGCATTTTCTGTTGTTGCTAATGGTATTGTTATCGGTCTCGTCGTTGTTCCCATAAATTCAATATTGGCAACAGCTGCTCCCTCCCAAACACAAGTGACGCCTTCCGGGCATCGGCTGTCTTCAGCAATATTTTTAAAAGTGACATTCATTTGGTATTCGCCGAGAAATTTATTTTCTCCTTCAGTAAAATAAATGATTTTTCCTTCCACATTCTTGTTGTTTTTTGCAGCCACTTTTTCAGCACTTTTTGTTTCTTTTTGAGCATTGCAGCTTGCTAACATCAATAAAGCAAAGCACGGAATTATAATTTTGTAAAACATATCTTTTAAATTAAATTAGTCGTCAGATCCAAAACTACAACAAATAACATTGCCAAACCTACAACAAGGCTAAATCCTGTACCGTAAATAAATCCTATAAATGCCCCTTTTGTAGAGCGCAATGCCTTATTCATGTCTTTGCTGTCATGCAGAAGTTCACCAATGAAAACTCCGGCAAACATTCCTACCAAAAATCCTAGCGGAATTGGCAGAAAAATTCCTACGAAAGTTCCGATGATTGATCCTATACTTCCCCAATTTGTTCCGCCATATTTTTTATTGGTTTTTGCGGGAATTACATAATTTAAAACTACAGAAGCCAGTGTAAGAAAGACAAATGCCCAAATGTAAATCATCGACATATCTGAATCTGTTCCGTATTTATAAATTAAAAGTCCTCCAAGACTCAAAACCAGTCCGGGCAATACGGGTAAAAAAGTTCCTAATATTCCTAAGACAAGTAAAATAATACTGATGATTGAGATTAAAGTATGATCCATAAATTAGTTTTTAATAAAAAAAGTGACTTCGAAAAGCCACTTTTGGTAAGTATCAATTTTCAAGCCGATTTTCTAAAGATTAACAATCACGTATTGCAAAATTACTCCGGCATTACCAATGTTTCCCGAAGCGTGATTATGAAAAGTAGTGTAGTAAATATAACCACTTCCTGATGCACCAGAACACGGACCTACTGTCGCTCCTAAAGCTACTAAATAAGGTACTGCAACGGTAGGAACAGAAATGCTGATCTGGATATTTCCGGGAAGTGTAATACAAACTGTTGTGAAATTTGTATTGGGTGCATTCCCGATTGGCGTAGTCGGAACTCCTGTGGCAGTAAATTGATTGGTTCTGAGCATCAATGCATCATTGGTTGTGGCATCTTTTACTAAAACTTCCCAATAGGCAGGATCGTAAGTAATGATTTTTTGCCATGCTCCCAAATCATAATCAATATTTAAAGAACTAAAGCCAAGTGCAGCAGTAAGACCTGCATTGTTTACACTTGCTGCAAGCAGACCGGCAGAACCGGTGTTTTTTGAGCATAATTTTGAATCGGGAACAAACCCTCCGGCAAGTCCGCAGTTGTTTGTATTATTGGTTCCTCCGACAAGATAAGCAACATCCCAGTCTGATGCATAAATACTTCCGCCATTGGCTACGAAAATTGCTAGATTCGCATCGATAACCGGGTAAAGTGCCTGGTTAGCAGTATAGTTTCGGGAACCGCAGTTAAGGAAAACAATGTCATACTGTGCGAGAGTATTGATATTTGCAAGATCAGCATTGGTGATTTCGGTTGCGGTATATCCTAAGTTTTGAATGATATCTTCAATTTTATCGTACGAGCCTTTTACATAGGCAATCTTGGCAACCTGATTCAGTTTTGTCTGATTTGCATTGAGGCTGACTGTTTCGTTGTCTTTAATCGTTGCGGAAATTTCTGTACGGAAATTGCTTCCATTTCCTGTCTGAATGTAGACCGTATGTGTACCAACAGGAGCTTCCAAAATAAAATTACCGTCAGAATCTGATAACGTGTGGTAAATTTTATACTTTTCGTCAAATGTAAAAACAGAGGCACCTCCAATGGGCTTGCTTCCGTTTTGTGACATTACTTTTCCGGACAATTTTCCGGTTTTCATCACTGTTTCCGAAGTAATCTCGGCAGGAGTTTCAGATTCGGAGCGACAAGCTCCCAAGGATAATAATAGGATGAAAATGAAAAGAAAATTAAGTTTTCTCATAATAATAGTTTTATGGTTTAGACTACTAAATTAATGAATTTATTATTAAATGTATCTAAATTTTCATTTTAATTTGTTGAATTTGTAATGATTTTAGAAAATAGTTGTTGAAATTTGTTGTGGTAAAGGTTTTGCTGATTCTAATTTTATTAAATTTGCTATAATGAAAGACGAGTTAAAAGATACAAAAGACTTTTTGCAGAACATAAGCGATCAGATTCATTATTTTGTTAAAGATAATGTTTACTCTGACCTTGTTCTTACCGTTCAGATTTTACTTAAGTTTATCTTTTTGGCTGGACTTATTTACACGCTTGATTTTGTTTTCAAGCTTTTGGTAAATCTTATATTCAAGAGATTTTTTGATAAAGAAAAATATCCTGTTTTCAAATCGATTTATCAATCAAGAATTACCAATTCAATAGTTCATTTATCGGCTTTAGCATTCGCTGGTTCGGCTCTTTTTTCCGTATTTTACAGACACCCCAAAAGTTTTACGTTATTGGAAGTGATTGTGAATCTGTCAATCATCTTTGTGATTGCAGGAATGCTGTTTAGGGTATTAAATACATTCAGAAATTATTTTGTGATCAAGCAGGATTTTTATAAAATAATGGCTCTCAATGCTATTTCTGAATCGGTGAAAATTTTTGGTATTTTTATTCTGACCGTTATAGGGATTTGTACTGTATTTGGTATAAAAGGCGGTACCATTCTGGGAAGTTTGGGAGCAATCACAGCAGTCTTGGTATTGGTTTTCAGAGATACAATTTTGGGTTTTGTCACAGGTCTTCACGTAGCAACTTCACGAAGTTTGAAAGTCGGTGACTGGATCGGAATTCCAAAATACAATATTGAAGGGAATATTATGGAGATCAATCTTCTGACTACGAAAATCACTAATTTTGATAAAACAATTTCGTCAATTCCTACTTACGATTTGCTGACTACGGAGATCAAGAATCTTCAGGTAATGTCAGAATCCAACACGAGAAGAATTAAAAAATCAATCTTTTTTAATATCAATTCATTTAAGTTTTTAAATGTTGAAGAGATTGAGAAACTGAAAGATATTAATTTGATTGAAGATTATCTGAACGAAAAAACATCGGAAATCAATTTAGAAAAAGAAAAAATAGAGCATAAAGATAAAATCATTAACGGAAGACAGTTGACGAATATTGGTGTCTTTAGATATTACACACAGAAATATCTTGAAAACGATCCCGAAATTGATAAAGAAAGTCCGATCATGGTTCGCCAGCTCGAAATTACCACTCAAGGTCTGCCGATGGAAGTGTATTGTTTTGCAAACGACTCAAAATGGGAAAAATTTGAGCAGATTCAGGCAGATATTTTTGATCACCTTTTAGTCGCATCCAAAGAATTTGATCTTCAGATTATGCAAATCGGTTTGCCGAAATAAATTTTAAAATAAATAAGATTATAGATTAAGTATTAGTTTAAATCATTTTAAATCTGATATCTGAAATCTTTTATCTAACATCTATCAAAAATGACAAAACTAAGCGTAAACATTAATAAAATTGCTACGATCAGAAATGCAAGAGGCGGAGAAACACCGAGCGTTACTGAAGCTGCAATCAAAATTCAGGAATTCGGAGCACACGGAATTACCATTCATCCAAGACCCGATGAACGACACATCACCAGAAAAGACGTTTACGATCTGAAACCTTTGGTGACCACAGAATTCAATATTGAAGGAAATCCGCACAGAGATTTTATCGATATGGTTTTGGAAGTAAAACCCGAGCAGGTAACTTTAGTTCCGGATGCCGATGATGCAATCACTTCAAATGCAGGGTGGGACACCAAAAAGCACTTTGATTTTTTGAAAGAAATCATTGCTGAATTTAAAAATGCAGGAATCAGAACTTCTGTTTTTCTTGACCCGACTCCCACATTGGTAGAGTATGCTTTCAAAACAGGTGCTGACAGAATAGAACTGTATACTGAAGCTTACGCAAAAAATTATACGATCAATAAAGAACAGGCAATTAAGCCTTATTACGAAACTGCTGTCGTTGCCAACGAATTTGGTTTGGGGATCAATGCAGGTCACGATTTAAGTTCAGAAAATTTAAAATATTTCGCAGATAATATTCCAAATCTGCTGGAAGTTTCGATTGGTCATGCTTTGGTTTCTGAAGCTTTGTACATGGGCATGGAAAACACAGTTCAGGCGTATTTGAAGCGACTGGCAAAATGGTAATTTTTTAGATGAAAGAATTTTGCACACCTTTACCGGACAATAAAAAACAGTACATCAAAGATGTCGGAACTGTTCTCGTAAATGATTATGGCAAAAAAGATTTCTACAAGCCGGAAGAAATAAAAAAAGCCAATCAAAAAACCTCGTGGGGTACTTCTGGAATAGATTTTTCTTGTTGGAGCATGTCTGTATTTTCTTCACATAAAGATTTTGATGCTTATCACAGAAGCGAAGGCGAAGTTTGTGATTATGTAGAAATGAAGCAAACCATGTTGGAAGGTATTTCAGGAAATAATTTTGATTTTAGTTTTTTGGAATTTTCAGATTCAGACATTAATATAGACTCATCCTGGTTAGATTTAGGTGAAATCTTCGGAGCTATCGGAGATTTTTTCTCATCATTTTTAGATTAATAAATAATGGAAAATAATAATATATTACATTCAAAAATATTCGGCGAAAATTTATCGTCAACACCGCTTTTAGTATTTCACGGTTTGTTTGGAATGCTTGATAATTGGGGGAGTTTCGGGAAAGAACTGGGCGAGTTTTTGCCGGTTCATTTGATTGATCTTAGAAATCATGGAAGAAGTTTTCATTCTGAAAATATGTCGCATGACGATCTGGCGAATGATATTGCTAATTACATGGATCATTATGGCATTGAAAAAGCTCATGTTTTGGGACATTCTTTAGGCGGAAAAGCGGTAATGCAGTTTGCATTGAGCTATCCGGAAAAAGTTGAGAAACTGATCGTTGTTGATATTGGTCCAAAAGCATATCCTCCACATCATCAGGGGATTATAAAAGCTCTTGAAACAGTTGATTTCGAAACGGTTAAATCAAGAAATGAAGTGGAAGTAGTTCTTACTCAGTACATTCCTGAAAAATCAACCATTCAGTTTTTAGCTAAAAATTTGTATTGGGAAGAAATTGGTGATACAAAGAAACTTAATTGGAGATTCAATTTGAAAACACTTTCAGAAAAATACAATCAGTTTGTTTCAAATGCGATTAAATTTGGTGTTTTTGAAGGTGAAACTTTATTTATTGCAGGTGAAAAATCAAATTATATTTTACCACAAGACACATTTGCGATCAAACAGCAATTTCCGAAAGCTCAGATTGTAAAGGTGAAAAATGCTGCACATTGGGTTCAGGCAGATAATCCTGTAGAATTCAGTGAAGTGGTGAGGGATTTTTTAAGTTTAAATTAAATAAAATTAAAACTTTGTGTTCTTAGTTAAGTGAAACACCTTTGCGAACTTAAAAACAGTTAGTAGTTCAAAAAAAATCTTAGTGATCTTTGTGTTAAAATTAATTAATTATATCATACAAATTCAATCAAATAGTCACATAAAATTTGCAAATTTGCAGGAATTTGTAATTTACTAATCAAGCACAAAATAAATTCATGGTTTTTGTAACAGGAGCAACAGGAATTTTAGGCAGGGTCATCGTTTTGGAACTTTTGAAAAAAGGGAGAACGGTGCGTGCTGCAAAAAGACCTGCAAGTGATATTGATGAAGTGAAACATTCTTATCAGTTTTATACAGAAAACCCTGTAGATTTTTTCAATAAAATTGAATGGGTAAATGTTGATTTTGACGATATCCATTCATTGCAAAACGCCTTAAACGGAGTTACTGAAGTTTATCATTGTGCTGCCAAAGTAAGTTTTCACCCAAAGGATGAAAAAGAAATGTATCACACCAATATCAAAGGCACAGAAAATCTTTTATTTGCGTGCGAAAACTCAAGTGTTCAGAAGTTTCTTCATGTAAGTTCGATTGCGGTTTTGGATGGTTTTAATGAAAAAGGAGAATTGGATGAAGAATCAGATTTCAATCCTAAAACAGAACATTCTGCTTACGCAATTTCAAAACATCTTTCTGAAATGGAAGTCTGGAGAGCTTCCGCCGAAGGTTTAAATACCATCATCATCAATCCGGGAATGATTGTAGGAACAGGAAACTGGAAACAGAGTAGCGGTGAACTTTTTTCGACTTTTGAAAAAAACAGTTTTACGTTTTCAGGAGGATCAGCTTATGTAGATGTTCGTGACGTTGCAAAAATCGCCATCGATTTGATGGAAAAAGATAAATTCGGAGAACGGTTTATTCTTATTTCTGAAAGTAAAGAATACGCAGAAATCGGAAATCAGATCAGAAGAAAATTAGGTTTAAAAGATGTGAAGATTCTTTCTCGATCTCTATTAAATATCGGAAGATGGCTCAACATATTTTTGGGTTGGCTGATTCCGCAATTAAAAATGGCAACAAGAACCAATATTGAATCGGTGACTTCTTCCAGTATTATTTCAAATCAGAAAGTGAAAGATACCCTGAACTATGATTTTATTCCGGTTCAGAAAAGTGTAGATTTCCATCTCGACAATTATATTAATGACAAAAAGCTGAATCAATTATAATGAATCTTGCAGAAGCAATTATCAGTAAAAATGCAGAAAAATATTCTTTCAAATCAGCAGTAGGCTTCAAAAAGAAAGAAGGCTGGAAAGAATTGAGTTGGAAAAAATTCAGTGAAATTATTTTTAAAACAGCAAACGCATTAAAAAATAATGGTGTTGAAGAAAATGACAAAGTCGCCATCTATGCAGACAATTCTGCAGAATGGATGATTTTTGATTTGGCAGTAATGTCGATCGGAGCGATTACAGTTCCTATTTATTCTACCAACAATGCTGAACAGGCAGAATATATCATCAACGATTCTCAATCCAAAATTATTCTGGTCGGAAATCAGGCGCAGTATGATGCGTGTTTTGAAATTGTACAAAAAGAAAACAGCCTGCAGACTATTATTGTTTCTAAAAAAGCAGTTTGGGTAAAAAAAGAACATACTTTTTATTTAGAAGATTTTATTGCTAAAACTTCTCCGAAACTGGAGATTGTCAAAAAAGAATTTGACGATTTAGCAACCATTATTTATACTTCAGGAACTACCGGGACCCCAAAAGGTGTTATGTTAACTCACGGAAATTTTATTAAATCTTTTGATGCTCATTTTGAATATTTTAAGTTTAAAAATTTCGAGGAGGAACTATCATTAGCGTTTTTACCTCTGACTCACGTTTTCGAAAGATGCTGGAGTTTGCTTTGTCTTTACGGCGGTGCAAAAGTGTATTTCCTTGAAGATCCGAAAGATATTGCTGCAACTCTGGAAGAAGTGAAACCAACGATGATGTGCGCTGTTCCGAGATTTTTCCAAAAAGTGTATGCCGGAGTTTTAGAAAAAGCCAAAGAAGGTTCATCATTCAAGAAAAAAATCTTCGATTGGGCTCTTGAAGTCGGAAAACAGACCGCCGAATTGAGAAGAGCTGAAAAATCAGTTCCTTTCGGATTGATGCTAAAACATTCTGTTGCCAATGCTTTAGTTTTTAATAAAGTAAAACAGAAAATGGGTGGAAGACTTTGGTTCATGCCTTGCGGTGGCGCTTCTGTTTCGCCTGATGTAACACAATTGTTTGAAGCAATGGGACTTCATATCACAGTCGGTTATGGTTTGACAGAAACTACGGCGACTTTGACGGCTTTTCCTTTTACTCATTTTGAACATGGAAGTTGCGGAAAACCTCTGCCCGGAGTTGAAATTCGTATCGGAGAAAATGACGAAATTCTGGCAAAAGGAAACGGTATTATGAAAGGATACTATAATAAGCCTGAAGAAACGGCAAAAGTTTTCACGGAAGATGGCTGGTTCAAAACCGGAGATGCAGGACAAATCGACGAAAACGGAAACTTGTTTATCACAGACCGTATCAAAGATCTGATGAAAACTTCAAACGGAAAATATATTGCTCCACAACAGATTGAGAATATTCTGACCAATAACAATTTTATTCAGCAGATTGTTTTGATTGCGGAAGGAAGACAGTTTGTTTCAGCATTGATTGTTCCAAATTTTGAGTTTTTGGAAGATTATGCAAAAAAGAACAATATCTCGTCTGCCAATCGTGATGAATTAGTTCAAAATAAAGAAATCATCGATTTTTATAAAGATAAAATTAAAGAATTGCAGCACGAACTTTCAGATTTTGAAAAAGTAAAAAAGTTTACTCTAATGCCTTCAGAATTTGAAATCAGCAGCGGAGAAATCACTCCTACACTGAAAGTAAAAAGAAACGTAGTGCTGAAAAAATATGCTGATTTAATTGAAAAAATGTATTAGATATTTTTAAATTCTATATAAATCAACATAGAGTTTGTCATTCCGTAGGAATCTAAATTAGGAATTTTGCATTGTTGAGATTCCTACGGAATGACAAACTTTGAATTTATTAAATTCAAATTAAATAAAACTTTGTGGTCAGAAAAGACCATTCAATAAGTAAACTATGGCAACACAAGACTTCTTAGGAAAAGAAAATTATAATATCAGTTCAGAAACGGTTTCAGAAAGCTGTCCGTCAAATATTGCCCTGATCAAATATTGGGGAAAATACGAAAATCAAATTCCTGCAAACCCGAGTATCAGTTATACTTTAAACAATTGTAAAACCAATACAATAGTTGAATTTTTGGCAAACGAACTTTTTTCTGTTCAGACTTTTCTGTCAGGAAAAGAAGAACCGAAATTTGCCGAAAAAATTGAAAAGTATTTTAAAAATATTGAACAGTATCTTCCCTGGATTTTAAAAGGAAAATATATTATCCGAACTGAAAATACATTTCCTCACAGTTCGGGAATTGCAAGTTCAGCTTCCGGTTTTGGGGCTATTTCAAAATGTCTGATGAAATTAGATGAAACTTTTTCAGGGAAAACGTCAGATGAAGACCAGCTAAGAAAAGCCTCATTTTTAGCAAGATTAGGAAGCGGAAGTGCTTGCAGAAGTTTGTACAACGGTTTGGTTGTTTGGGGTAAATCTGATGAGGTTGAAGGAAGTTCTGATTTGTTTGCCGTAAAATATCCTGATGCTGAAATTCATGATGTTTTTAAAGATTTTAATGACTGGGTTTTATTAATTCATGAGGGTGTAAAAAGCGTCTCATCAACTGTTGGTCACGGTTTGATGAATACCAATCCTTACGCAGAAAGAAGATTTCAGGAAGCGAGAGAAAATTTCGTTCCGATGAAAGAAATTCTGAAGAACGGTGACTTGAATACTTTTATAAAATTGGTAGAACACGAAGCTTTAACGCTTCACGCCATGATGATGATGAGCGATCCCGCTTTTATTTTAATGAAAACCGGAACTCTGGAAGTCATTAATAAAATCTGGGATTTCAGAAGAGAAACTTCTTTACCATTGTTCTTCACTTTAGATGCGGGTGCAAATGTACATTTGCTGTTTCCAAATGATGGCTCAGAAGACAAAATCAAAACTTTTATTGAAACGGAATTGCTGCAGCATACTCAGAAAAATGGGGTGGTGAAAGATGTAATGAAGTTTTAACGAAAAATAATATTGAAGATTAATAGAAGCAGATTTATTCAGCTTTTTATTGATGAATAATTTGATTTTAGTCAAAAACTAATTTTCTCATTTAGATTCCTGCGGAATGACAAACTTTGTGGTAAAATTTGGAAAATCAAGACAGTCTTGGTCATTCCGGAGGAATCTCAACATAGTTTAAAAACACAAAGAATTTTTAATTTGACGAGAAATGTTAATCCTAATTTAGACTGTTGGAATTATTTCATTTGAATGGCTCTTTTGAGTAGCCGAGATTCTTACGGAAATGAAAAACTGTGTGTATTCAATCCTCCTTCACAATAGCATCACGTTCTCCGTCTTCCTTTTTGCCCTCTTCTATAATTTCTTCAGCTTCTGCTCTTTCTTCAGAATCGGCTTCTTCCACACGTTCTTCCTGTTCATCATTATGATGATCGATGAAAAATTCACAATACACCGGAAGATGATCCGAACCGAAACTTTCCAGCGTTTTGAGATCCTTTATAAAAATATCCTCACTGTGAAACATCAGGTCAATCGGGAATCTGAAAAGACGGTATTTTGCATGAAAGGTAGAGACGAAAGAACGGCCGACTCTGGGATCAATCAGATGACTCGTCTTTCTGAACAAAATAGATGATTTTGACCAGGCTACATTGTTGAAATCTCCAACTACGATCACAGGCTTTTCAATTTCCTGTACACGTTTTGCAGTACTCAGAAGATCACCATCTCTTTCTTTGGAAGTTTCTTCCTCTGTCGGACTCGGCGGCGGCGGATGTACTCCGAAAAAAACAAATCTGAAACCATCTTTTGTTTTAAGGTGCGCTTCTATACTTGGGATATCATCGGCAACAAAGAAATGCGTTTTAGATTCATCAATTTCCATTTTAGAATAGAAATGCATCCCGTATGTATTTTCCAGAGTTACTTTGTGCTGATATGGGTAATCTTTTTCCAGAACCTGCAATGCATTTTCCCAGTCTCCGTTGCTTTCCATGGTCAGGAAAATTTCCGGTTTATTTTTGTTGATCAGATTGATAAACTGATTATAATCTTTATTAAACTGATAAACATTTGCAGAAATAAAATGATATTTCTCTGACGAATTTTTACTTTGCGGATGTTTTTTGACTTTATACAGCGGAGTGTATTTGATCAAAGTAATGCCATGATAAATAAAAATCACCAACAAAAAACCCTGATAATACCAAAAATGTTCAAAGCTTAAAAAAAAGCCAAATGCAAAAGTGATTAATGTAATATAAGCAATCTGAATTTTACCGAAATCAGGAACCCTGAAAATCCAATGTGAACTCGGAATTTTTGGCAATACGGTTAAAATAAATAATAAAGCGACAAATATCAGATAAACTTCCCACATATTTTTTTTAATAGCACGTAAATGTAAGATATTTTGATAAAATTTTGCCTCTGTTTCTATTTAAAGTTTATTAATACAGGCTCTCACAGAAGAATATATTTCTTATTTTTATATTTTGAAAACTCATCTTATGAAAAAAATTGCCGGAATTTTTATATTATTAAGTTCATTCTGCTTTGCACAGCTGACTGAGAAAGCTTTAGTAAAAGAAACTGTAGAAAAACTTTTTGCAGGAATGAAAAATGCAGATGCTGAAATGATAAAATCAACTTTCACAGAAACAGTTATCATGCAAACGATCATGAAAGATGGGTCAGTAAAAAATGAAAATGCTCAGGATTTTATTACTTCTGTTTCAAATTTACCAAAAGGTGATGCAGATGAGAGAGTAACTTTTGAAGCGATTCATATTGACGGAAATTTAGCAAGTGTTTTTACTCCTTACGAATTTTATTTTAAAGGAAAATTCTCGCATTGCGGAGCCAATAGCTTTCAGTTGGTAAAACAAAATAATGTTTGGAAAATTCAGTATTTAATAGATACAAGAAGGAAAGACTGTGAAAAATAATTTAAAAATGAAAATTCATCACATTGCCATTATCTGTTCAGATTATACAATTTCAAAAGCATTTTATACTGATGTTTTAGGTTTAAAAATCCTGCGTGAAGTTTATCGTAAGGAAAGACAATCTTATAAGCTTGATCTTGGTATTGATGATCATTATGTGATTGAACTGTTCTCCTTTCCAAATCCACCAGAAAGACCTTCAAGACCAGAATCCTGCGGATTGAGACATCTGGCTTTTTCAGTGGAAAATGTAAATGAAAAGAGAGAAGAATTAATTGAAAAAGGTTTAAAATGTGAAGAAATAAGGATTGATGGATTTACAGGAAAAGAATTTTTCTTTACCCAGGATCCCGATCAATTGCCGCTGGAATTTTATGAAATTTAAAAATAATCTAATTTATTAATGAAAAAATATATCGTTGTTTTGGCTCTTGCACTCATGAACTGTCAGTTTCATGCTCAAACTGTAAATGAACCTGAAAATCATCCTAAAGAATGGTCACAACCTTATGAGCCTTTCCGGATTGCCGGTAATTTGTATTATGTGGGAACTTATGATCTGGCTTCATACCTTATCGTAACCAAAAAGGGAAATATTCTTATTAATACCGGATTGGCAGATTCTCTTCCGACAATAAAAAATAATATAAAGAAACTTGGTTTCAACTATAAGGATACTAAAATATTATTGCTTACTCAGGCTCATTACGATCATTTAGGCGCAATGGCTGCAATTAAAAAAGAAACCGGCGCAAAATTGTATGTCGACAAGGCAGATGCTGATGTTCTGAAAAGTGGCGGAAAATCTGACTATGAAATGGGGAAATACGGAGTTACATTCAAACCGGTAAATCCTGATTATGTTTTGAAAGATAAGGATTTTGTAACGCTTGGGGATACTAAATTGATGATGCTGCATCATCCGGGACATACGAAAGGCTCATGCAGCTATCTACTCGAAACCAAAGATGAAAAGAGAAAATATAGGGTTTTGATTGCCAATATGCCTACCATTATTATCGATAAGAAATTTTCTGAGGTTAAACTATATCCTGCAATTCAGAAAGATTATGAATATACTTTAAGAGAGATGAAAAAACTTGATTTTGACATTTGGGTAGCTTCCCACGCAGGTCAGTTTGATCTGCATGAAAAACATCAGCCAAAAGACGCATATAATCCCAGTGTTTTTATGAATAAAAAAGAATATCTCGACCAGATTGATTCTTTAGAAAAAGAATATCTTAATAAACTAAATGAATAAAAAAGGTATATCAATGTGCATATCCGGTCACAAAACTGATGACCATAATGATTAAAACAATTGATGAAATCATGACATAGAGATAGTCTTTTTCTTTTAGATAGCCTATCAAAGCAAAGATGATTCGCATCAAAGGAGTGAAAATCAGCATCAATATTCCTAATTGAATAATCGCCATTCCTTCTCCTTTGCAAAGGGTTTCCCAAAAATGTCCCCAAACTTTTTCCGAAGAAGTTCCCATGTCAAGAAGCTTGTATTTTCTCGGCATTTTAAATCCTTCTGTAAAAAGCTTAACAAAACCTATCAGTGAAGTAATTACTGATAAAATAACGCCTAATCTCAGTAAGTTTCCAACAGAACGGTTCAGATCAACATCAGTGAAATTTTTTCTCATGAGAAATTGCTTCTTACACCGTTATACATCATATAAATTGAGAGAATCGTGATTACGATAGCAAAAAACGTTTTAAGCTTTTTAGTTTTTGAAACCATTAAAGTTTTAGATCCTATGAAACTTCCCACCACAACTCCTACCAAAACAGGAGCTACAATGACAGGGATAATTTCGCCTCTCTGGAAATAAATTAATGAACTGGCAACCGCTGTCACACCAATCATAAAATTACTCGTTGTTGTAGAAACTTTGAACGGTAATCTCATCATATTATCCATCGCCAAAACTTTCAGCGCACCGGAACCGATTCCTAAAAGTCCGGACATTGCCCCTGCAAACATCATCATAAAAAAACCAGGAACTGTATTTCTTGCAGCATAGCTTTTCATTATGCCTTTATCCGGGAAAGTTCCGTATAATTTAAGCTTATCCTCCAAACTACCTTTAATCAGTGACTCCTGATGATCAGGTTTTCCTTTAAGATTTAAAACTACGGTAAGAAGGAGAATACTAGCGAAAATAATTCCGATCGTATTGGGATTAAGCATTCCCGAAACCAAAGCTCCGACAATTGCACCTGCAGTCGTTGCAATCTCCAAAAACATTCCGATTCTCATATTGGTAAAGCCTTCTTTCACAAAAGCTACGGCTGCTCCTGAAGAAGTACCGATCACAGAAATAAGCGAAGCACCGATCGCATAATGCATGGGAACACCGAAACCAAGTGTCAATAAAGGGATGATGATAACTCCTCCTCCTAAACCTGTAAGTGAACCCAGAAGACCTGCTGAAATAGCGCCAAGAAAGAGAATGATGATTTCCGACATGCTACAAATATAAAACTATTGGCGTTTTTGGGCAAACTTTAATGAAAGATTATTTTTTGCCGTATTTTTGCAAAAATAAAAGTCATAATGAAATTATTTTATATCATTCTCGGTGCAACGCCAAAAGGAAGAAACATAGAGCAGCATGATGTATTTTTCGGGATTGCCGAAAATTTGAAAGATCTGGTGCCTGCCATGAAAGAGTTCTGGTCAGAAGCTAAAGGAAAGATTCATATTGATGCTTATCAGGAAGTAAGATTTGCCGATGGATATGAAATATCTGTTGAACCTAAAAATACATTTGATAATGAAGAAAAACTGTTTTTAGTAAATCTTGGCGGTTACAGAGAAGATCATTTCAAGGAGTTTCATGAGCAGCATCTTATGGTAGGAAAGACGTTGGGAGAGGTGGTAAAAAAAGCAAAAGCCACAGAGTTTTATAATACAATGGGCTTTAAAGGTGCAGGAAGCCATATTGATGAGAAGTTCGGAGTAGACATCGATGATATTTTCAGTGTAAACGAAATACTGCCTGAAGAAATGAAACAAAAATATTCTCTGAAAATCAGGAAATCTGATGAAGAAAAACAGCAAAACCATACCTTTTTGGGTTATCTTATGCTTGATAAAATTAAATAGTAAATAAAATATAAAAATGAAAATAGGAATTTTAGGAGGCGGACAATTGGGGAGAATGCTCATACAGGAGGCTTTGAAATATGATGATGAATTTTATACGTTAGACCCGGCTTCAGACGCTCCTTGTCACAATATTTCGCATTTTACACAAGGGAGTTTTAATGATTATGAAACTGTTTTAAGCTTCGGGAAAGAGAAAGATGTTGTAACGATCGAAATTGAGCATGTAAATGCAGATGCTTTGGCAGAACTGGAAAATCAGGGTGTAAAAGTAGTTCCGAATGCCAAAATCATCAAAACTATTCAGCAGAAAATACTCCAGAAAGAATTTTATAAAGCACACGATATTCCAAGTCCGGATTTTGAAATTATGGATGGAAGTTCAGATGAAATAAAAATTCAGTTTCCATTTGTTCAGAAATTAAATACAGGTGGTTATGACGGAAAAGGTGTACAGATTATCCGTTCGTCTGAAGATTTGAGAAACTTATGGACTGAAGATTCGGTTTTGGAAAATCTGGTTGATATCGACAAAGAACTTTCGGTAATCGTTGCCATTAACGAAAATGGTGAAACCAAAACTTTTCCTGTGACGGAAATGGTTGCCGATCCTAAACTAAACCTGCTTGATTTTAATATTTGTCCGGTTTTTTTAAGTGAAGATGTTGAAAATCAAATCGATTCAATTACAGATAAGTTTTTAAAAGCGGTCGATTCTCCGGGGCTTTTTTCTATTGAATTATTCTTGGATAAAGAAGGAAAAGTCTGGGTAAATGAAACAGCTCCGAGACTTCACAACTCTGGACATCAAAGTCAGGAAGGAAATGCCAATTCCCAATTTGAGCAAATGTATCGTGTTGTGAAAAACTTACCTTTAGCCGATACGGATGCCATTATTTATAGCGGAATGCTGAATTTGGTTGGAGCAGAAGGCTTTTCGGGAAAAGTAATTTATGAAGGCATGGAAGAGGTTTTAAAACTTCCTGAAACCTACATTCACCTTTATGGAAAGACAGAAACGAAACCGGGAAGAAAAATGGGACACATCAATGTTTTGGCAGATTCCAGAGAAGAGCTGATGGAGAAATTGGTAAAAGTGAAAGCGATGGTGAGAGTGATTGCTTAGAAATATGAAAGACTGCTGAAAAGCGGTCTTTTTTATCTAATTACTTAAAATTTCAGGAAAATCAATCGTCCATTTTTTTTCCTGAGAATTCCATAGTAAATACGGACCATCGAAACCGTCAATATAAACAAGCTCAAAATTTCCATTTTTATCAGATGTATAAATTGGGTTTGCAGACTCATCTTTTTTGAATCCTAATTTTTCTAATGTTTGCCAGTCATTATTTTCCGGCAGTTTCTGATTGGTCTTTTTATACGCTTCGATGCTATTGATCAGCTCATTTCCAAATTTGATGTCAGATTTTCTGGTGATTTCAATCGGGAGATTCCAATAGATTGCTATTGACAAGATGATAAGAACGATTAGAGATAGAGAGATAATGAGTGCTTTTTTCATTGACAATAGTTATTTTTCTAATTCTTTGTTGAATCCCATTTTTATATATTCAACCTCTCTTTGATTTGGCTTCCTGTTTTTTAGTTCACTCCAAATGTTTAATGCATCTTCTAAAGTATTGACTCCCATTTCATAATTTTGTCTTCCCCATTTATACAATGCAATGCCAATATTTGTACTGAAAACACCTGGTTTTATCTGTATTCCGTCCATTTCGTGATCTTTTATTGAACTAAAAAAATCTAATTTTCCGCCTTCTTTACTTTCGTCAATTATTAATTTTTTTAGAAGAGCTTTATCAAGTATTTTTACTTCACTTGGCTTTCCATCACCAAGCTTTTTTGAAGTTATAAGCTTTTTAACTTTAGTTTTAATTTCATCATTGCTTATTACCGTAAATTTTTTATTGTTAAAAGATAGAATATTATCATTCAATTTCGCATTCTTATCATAATTCTGATTAATGATTTCATTTGCACGATTTTCTGTTATATCACCCTTAATGTCACATGGGAAAGTTTCACTTGATCCGGTTGCGGGATTTATTACAAAAAAAGCTTTTTCGGGTTTATCAACAATCATAACCATATTAATGGGAGAATTGCCTTTTATTATTAGAAAGAAATCCGAAGGAAGTTTAGTTGCGAAAGCTTCAATTTCCTCTAAAGTTGGATTTTCATTTACAAAGACTGATGAATTTTTATTGTTAATGTTGTTCGCAATTGTATAATAATTTGTATTTAACTGATATTCCTGTGTTTTTTCCTCTGAAACTGTAATTGAGTTAAAAACTGGATTTCCATTTTTATCGGTTTGGCAAAATAGATTTATTGAAATGAATGCAGCGAAAATTGATAAATATTTAACCATTATTTTGTTTTTATTATTCAGTATTTTATGATTACAAAAATCAGAAATATAAAATGAATTCAATTTATATAAATGTAAATATGATAAAAAATTATTTTACTTAAAAATCCTTTTAATGACATTCCCGATTTCCATAAAATCATCGTGATTTCCCACTGAGCGTTTCTCAGCGTTATTTCTATCATATTCGGAGTAAGGGAAAATAAGGAGATAGTTGTTGTCTTTCAGGCTTTTGTTGAGAAGATCAGGGATCAGTCTCATTCTAGGGATATAAGATTGCATTCCTCTTTTTGCCATAAAAAGAATCAGTGCCTCATTTTCTATTAACTGAGCTGCCGTTTTTTCTCCATCTTTCCACGTATTCATAATGATAAATTCAGCTTCAATATTAGCTTTTTTAATGATTCTCTGAAGAATGTTGAGAATGGTTTCCGGAGCATAAAAAACAAGTGTCGCACCTGAATTTCTGGCAATATTCCAAACTCTTAAGAGTGAATGGAAAAATCCGGCTTCTTTGTGAGCATTTTCAGGAATCATTACTGCATATTTTTTGATAGTGGAAAGTGGTTGTGCAGCGTGATAAACCAAAACGTTCACATCATCATTCTGAAGGTAACCGTTGTAAAGATTGTAAACAAATGAAGGTGAAAAGCCTTTTTTATCTTCAAGCCCGATGATTAAATCTGTGATTTTCTGTTCTTTAATCACATTGTTGACACCGTTTATGACATCATTATCATATCTTTTTAATGCCTGAAGTTTTACATCTGCTGCCGCTGCAGTGTCGATTGCGTGATGGAGGAGTTTTTCAGCATTTTTTACCGAAGATTCATTTTTATCTTCATTAATGATATTTAAAGCAAAAAAATCTTTTGTATTTGAATGTGCTTTAATCAGAATTCCAAGATTCACCATTCTTTCAACTGTTACTTCGTAATTGATGGCTAAAAGTATATTTTCTTCCTCATGATTATTTCCGGAAACTGTGTCTTCATTATCACTTTCAGCAATTTTCTGCGCACTTGCCATCGAAATAAATGACGAAATCGTACAGGAGACTAAGATTAAAAGAATACTTCCATTCAGAACGTGTTCGTTTAATAATCTTACAGGTTCACCGTTTTCACTTTCAGAAATAATAATGTTGTAACCCACCATTACAGAAGCTAAAGTTGCCGCTGCTGAAGCTGAACTCAAACCGAAAATGAGTTTGCCTTCTTCTTTTGAAAGCCTGAATGTTTTTTGTGTGGCCACAGCTGCTAAATATTTTCCGCCTATTGAGGCAACAAGCATGATGGCTGCAACACCGAGGGTTTCAAGACTTTTAAAGAATATATTAAAATCAATCAGCATTCCTACACTGATCAGGAAAAACGGAATAAAAATGGCGTTCCCCACAAATTCAACACGATTCATCAGAGAAGAAGTATGCGGAATCAATCTGTTTAAAGCTAAACCTGCGAAAAATGCTCCGATAATCGCCTCGACTCCCGCCAGTTCTGCCAACATGGCAGCGAGATAAATCATTACCAAAACAAAAATATACTGCGAAATTTTATCATCCACTTTTTTAAAAAACCATCTTCCGATCATTGGAAACAGAAATAAAACAACCAATGCAAACACGATAAATGACACCGAAAGTTTTATCCAAAAAGCTGTTCCCACATCTCCCTGAGACATCCCGACTATTATCGCCAAAACCAAAAGTGCAAGTACATCGGTAATCATTGTTCCGCCAACGGTAATGTTTACGGCGAGATTTTTTGCAATTCCGAGTTTACTGACTAAAGGGTAGGCAATCAATGTGTGGGACGAAAATAAACTGGCAAACAGAATAGAGGTGAGCATTGAGAAATTTAATAAATAATAAGCTCCTATAAATCCCAAAACGAAAGGTGCGATAAATGTATACAGCCCGAAAGTGAGACTTTTCCATTTGTTTCGTTTGAAGTCGCCCATGTCAATCTCCAGCCCGGCAAGAAACATGATGTAGAGCAATCCTGTTGTTCCCGTGACTACGATACTGCTGTCTCTTGCAAGTACATTGAATCCGTTTGGACCAATGATGGCTCCTGCAATAATCAGTCCCAGCAAATGCGGAACTTTGATTTTATTCAGTAAAAGTGGTGCTGCCAAAATGATAATCAAGACCAGCAGGAACTTCAATACAGGGTCTTCGATTGGGAAAGTAAGATTATGTATGCTTAGAATCATAAGTGTTATTTTTGAATTCGGGTAAGCTCAACTGAAAACCTTGCATTGCAATTATTATCAACCGTTACCGTTCGTATTCCTCTGATTTTGTCGGGTGAAATTTCATTAAGAAGAATATGCATTTCTACAGTTTTTTTGGCTGTAGAATCTGTTTTGTAATTCAGTTTAACTTCATTATTTTCAAATTTTCCACTGTAAGTTCTTATGAGATTATTGTTGTTGATGATTTTGGTCGAAAGCTGGATAGAATCGCTGTCAAATTCCCAGTTGTCGACACGTTGATCTCCCACTGCATAGTCGCTGCAGTTAGATTCTGTGCAGATCACTTTTCCGCTCCATATTCCGGAAATTTCCTTTGGCCATAGCATGATCTGAACAGAGTCTTTCTTATTAAAAATACTGTCACGCATTTTTAATAAAGCCTGATACTCTGACTCTTTTTGGTCAAATAATTTTTCTTTTTCGAGAAGTTTTGTTTCTCTTTCGGTAAGCTGTTGCTGCTTTTCTTTGTTGTCGCAACTTTGAAGAAGAAAAAAACAGGTGAAAAGTATAAAAAGATATTTTTTGGTCATAATCTACGAATTGATCTCAGTAAATATGCAAAAATTATGACAAGTAAAGATTCGATGATGAAAAATGCCTGAATTTTGTTGATTAATGAATGTTTTAAAGTATTAATTACATCTATAGAAACCTAATTAACATTAAGTTTGAGATTCCTTCAGTAATGATAAACTTTCTATTAACTAACAAAAATTATCCTTCAATGCGTTTTCTTTTGAACATTTCAGGATTGTAATTGATGATAAAAACACCTAAAATAATAAGAACCGCTGCAACAATAAATTTAACAGAAATGCTTTCATCTAAAATCAGCCAACTCAGGAAAATAGAAATCACCGTATTGACATAAGCCAAAATAGAGACCTGAACCGGAGAAATTTTGGTCAAAGCATAATGGAAAGCAAAAAAAGCTGAGACAGAACCGAAAATTGCTAAATAAAGCATTGCAGAAATACTTTTAACACTCCAGTTTCCGAAATGATAATCTTCTGAAAACATAAAAGCAAAACAAAGCTGAACAATTCCTGCGAAAGCAAACTGATAAAAAAGATTTAATGAGATATTTCTGCTCTGAATATTTAATTTTTTTGTAAAAATAGTTCCCGAAGCCCAACCTCCGATAGCAATGAAAAGATAAACAATTCCCAGTCGGTAATCGGGATTTGCCATGTCTGCCAAACCGTCCCAAAAGATAAAAAGAATTCCGCTGAAACACATTAATACCCCAAAAAAAGCCCTGAAAGTAAATTTCTGCAAACCAATTGCAACACTTCCAAGGAAAACAACGATAGGAGAGCATGCGCTGATAAGGGAAGTAAGGCTGCTTGTAACATCTTCTTCGGCTACGGTTGTCATTCCGTTGGCGATAATCAGCATTAAGGTGGAGAAAATCAATTGATATCCTAAATTTTTCCAGCCGATCCACTTAAATTCTCTGCGGTAAAGCAGTATGAAAAGCATGATAACCGCTGCTAAAAACTGACGGATTCCTGCTACAAACCAAGCCGGAATAGTTTCTACGGCAATACGAATTGCCAAAAAGGTCGTTCCCCAGACAATGGCAACAGTAAGTACGGCAAAAATAAGTTTATAATCCTTCAAAATAGTGTGAAATGATGGTGTAAAGTTACCTATTTTAGAATGAAAAATTATGCCAATTTTTTCTGAAAAGCGAATAGGAAATTATTTATTCATTAGCAAATCAGAGATCTGAAATCTCTGATAAACTAATTGACTTGCGAAGTAAAAACTGTTTTTCACCTTTTTTAAAATTCTTATCTTTGAACAATCTAATAAAATTGAAGATGGTAGGAATTATCATGGGAAGTCAGAGCGACTTGCCGATTATGGAACTGGCTGCAAATTTTTTGAAAAGTTTAGACATTCCTTATGAACTGACGGTGGTTTCGGCTCACAGAACACCAGAGAGAATGTTTGATTACGCAAAACATGCAAAAAAAAGGGGTTTAAAAGTCATCATTGCGGGAGCAGGAGGAGCGGCACATCTTCCTGGAATGGTTGCAAGCTGTACGACTTTACCGGTAATCGGCGTTCCTATTTTATCAAGCAATTCTATTGACGGTTGGGATTCTGTTTTGTCTATCCTCCAAATGCCGGGCGGAATTCCTGTAGCAACTGTTGCCTTAAACGGAGCTTTGAATGCCGGAATTTTAGCTGCGAAAATATTAGGAACAGGAGACGAAAATGTAGCTGAAAAACTTCAGATTTATCAGGATACTTTGAAAGATAAGGTTTTGGGAACGGTAGATGATATCAAAGCCAAGCATCCGAATCTTTATGATTTATAATAATTCAGATTTAATATAAAAATGCCTCGTGATTCTGCGAGGCATTTTTGTTTTTATTTTTTAATGAATTTGAAAGTCTCAATTTTTTCTTTGGTAACAATTTGCAAAAGGTAATTTCCGGGTTCTAGATGTTGGATATTGATTAAATCTTTTGTCAAAGTATTTTTGGTGATCATTCTTCCGCTCATATCTGTTATGATGTAGCTTTTTGCATCTTTGATATTTTTCAGATAAATAAAATTTTCGGCAGGATTTGGATAAATTGATCCTGTATTTTTCAAGTGATTTTCATGAGTAGATAGTTTTCTGCATTCTCCGACAGTATCACCGGTAATTGTCCAGCCTTTATTTAAAAGGATATTTCTTTTTGGTATAACATCAACAGAATAGGTAAGCAATACAAATCCTAAATTGATATTATTTGCAGTATTGGGATTATCTGCCCAGCCAATAAGTGTATCGCTATAATTGTCACAATCTAAACCAGAGCCGAAAAGTGCAAGAGATCCTGTTGTAAGTGCAGGAAGATTCCAGGTTTGAAGACTTTGATTAAAACTCGTAGCTGTAGAAAATACGGTGTTAAAATCTGTTACGAGGCTTGTATTCCAATTGTCTAAAGGTTGGTTGAAGGCAGTACAGCCGTGAAACATATGAGAGATATTGGTTACATTCGAAATATTCCAGCTATTAAGAGGCTGATTGAAGTTTGGGTTAAAGTGGAACATCCACATCATATTGGTTACGTTTGATGTATTCCAGTTGCTCAAAGGCTGATTAAAGACCTGAGTTCCGGAAAACATATAGCTCATATCTGTAACGTTTGATGTATTCCAGCTATTTAGATTTTGATTAAATGCAAGTCTGTTTTCAAACATATTTCTGAAGTCTGTAGCATTAGAAGTGTTCCAGTTACCAATAGGAGCATTAAATGTATCGGGAATCTGAAATAGAGCCAAATGAGAAAACATATTCCTGAAATTTGCAATGTTTGAAGTATTCCAGTTTGCCATAGAAGCATTTCCCGTCAATGCATTGGCATTATAAAACATATAAGATGCGTCTGTAACTGCCGAAAGGTTTGGAGAATCTGTTGCTGTGATTTGCACATATCTGCAGTGTGAAAACGCATTATACATTGTTTGCCATTGGATATTGCCCCATTGTTCTATCTCAAGTAATTTATCTGAATTGCCATGATGAGTCCAGGTAGTACCTGCTTGTGTAGTTGTTGCAGTAGCAAATTTTATCTGGGCAAAAACTCCGTTTCCGCTGCTAACTTTTACTCTGTATGTAGCTGCAGCAGGATTTGGGTTGAGTGGTGTGCCAAAATTAATTAATGTCTGACCAATCGAAGTTACGCTGTTTAGTGTCTCGTTGTGTTGTGGATAATTTACTTCTTCCCACTGAATCTTATAATTAAGTCCTGTACCGGGAAACCAGATTTGGCTTGATGTAGAAGGGTTTTGACCGGTAACATTGGTTGTGAAGCTTGGATTGATACCTCCTGGTTTCCAAATAGTGATAAATTCGTTTTGAGCCTTTGCCATCTGAAAAGACAGCATTATCATGATAAAAAATATTAGTTTTTTCATAAGTTAATTTTAAATTATGTGTTCGAGGAAATTAATATTTTGATAAAATTGTTTGCTTTTTGATGAAATTTAAAGATTTAAGCGATTTATAGTGTAGATATTCCTAATGATAATAAATTAATTTTACGGTTTTGTTAATTTGATGAATCGCAAAGATAGTAATTTTTTAAACATGTCAATAGTTTGTGAAATAAATTTTGAGAAAATAAAAATGCTCACCAATTTGATGAGCATTGTATTTTTAATTTTCGAATAATTAATCTTCCATCATATTATCACGGGTATTTTTCTGTACTGCAATTGCACCAAAAAGTGCCAACAAAAATGCAAAAGCATAGAAACCTTTTTCACTCGGAAGAATGGTTGCATTAAACAATCCGATTGTCAGCAAAATTATAGATGATAATGTAGCAAACCAGCAAATTCCGTAGTAAATATCTGTAACTTTAATGTTTTCCATTCTGTCTCGGACAGCCTTTTGCAATGATACTACAGCAAATAACCCGTAAAGAAGAATGGTGAAATAGTATCCTTTTTCATTCAGTTGCATTTCTGCTCTTACCAATCCTACAATGTAGCCGATCATTCCTGCGCCCAAAGCAACCCATGAAGCTGCGACAAACGCATTTGATACTCCTTGTTTTTTCATTATTATGTTTCTAATGTTAATTGATCCAAATATATTATTTTTTAATTAAAGTCTATGATTTATCTTAGTTTTTATCACTAATCTTTGATGAATTTGATGACTCGCTGTAAAGACGTGCAATTTAATAGCCACGATAGAAGCGGCATCCTTTTTTGCGGTTCCGGGAGCGGAGCGGAGGGAACCGCAAAAAAGATACAGCGGATAGCGTGATTAAGCTCCTGATTGTATTTGAAATTTAGAGATTTGAGTGATGAGAAATCTTAAAATTAGATTTATTCTGTTATAAAAAAAACGTCCCAGAAAAATTCTGAAACGTTCTATATTGCTAGTAAGCAATTACTCATTGCTTATAATTTTATTACTAATGATTAGTATCTGTAATATTCAGGTTTGAATGGTCCTTTCACATCAACACCGATATATTCAGCTTGTTCTGGAGAAAGAACTTCTAGCTCCACGCTTAGTTTCTTAAGGTGTAAAGCAGCTACTTTTTCATCCAAATGCTTAGGAAGCATATAAACTTCATTTCCGTAAGCTTCAGAGTTAGTCCAAAGTTCGATCTGAGCCAAAGTCTGGTTAGAGAAAGAGTTTGACATTACAAAACTTGGGTGACCCGTTGCGCAACCAAGGTTTACCAATCTACCTTCAGCAAGAATGATCACTTCTTTACCTTCTTCAAGAGTATAGATGTCAACTTGTGGCTTCACTTCAGATTTGGTGTGACCGTAGTTTTCGTTTAACCAAGCCATATCGATTTCGTTGTCGAAGTGACCGATGTTACAAACGATTGCTTTATCTTTTAATTTTAAGAAATGTTCTTTTCTTACGATGTTGAAGTTACCAGTAGTAGTAATTACAATATCTGCGTTATCTACAACAGTATCTAATCTTTTTACTTCAAAACCGTCCATTGCAGCTTGAAGCGCACAGATTGGATCAATTTCAGTAACCGTAACGATAGAACCTGCTCCTCTGAAAGATGCAGCAGTACCTTTACCAACGTCTCCGTATCCGCAAACGACAACTCTTTTACCAGCCAACATAATGTCTGTAGCTCTTCTTACAGCATCTACTGCAGATTCTTTACATCCGTATTTGTTATCAAACTTAGATTTGGTAACAGAATCATTTACGTTGATTGCAGGCATTACCAAAGTTCCGTTTTTCATTCTCTCGTACAATCTGTGAACTCCGGTTGTAGTTTCTTCAGAAAGTCCTTTGATATCTTTTGTGAATTCTGGATATCTGTCGAACACCATGTTTGTCAAATCTCCACCGTCATCAAGGATCATATTCAATGGTTTTCTGTCTTCACCGAAGAATAAAGTCTGCTCAATACACCAGTCAAATTCTTCTTCATTAAGACCTTTCCATGCATATACAGGGATTCCTGCAGCAGCAATTGCCGCAGCAGCGTGATCTTGTGTAGAGAAAATATTACAAGAAGACCAAGTAACTTCAGCTCCTAAAGCTACCAAAGTCTCGATAAGTACAGCTGTTTGGATCGTCATGTGAAGACAACCAGCGATTCTGGCGCCTTTAAGCGGCTGAGACGGTCCGAATTCTTCACGGATTGCCATCAAACCGGGCATTTCTGCCTCTGCAAGAGTAATTTCTTTTCTTCCCCATTCTGCAAGAGAAATATCCTTAACTTTATAAGGAACGTATTGTGTTGTAGTACTCATATGTATGAATAAGTTTAAATTCAAATAATTATGCAAAATTACAACATATAATTAAGATAAAAAAACAATGTCTATGATAACCATCATGAAATAGAATATGCGGAAAATTTATTTTTATTTATTCTAAATTATGTATTTTTGCAGAAATAAATCTATTTATGAATCATACTCACACGCAGGAAGAAGCGCAAAGACAAGCAAAACCTGTTGCCCCAAAAGTAAAAGAACTGATTGCAAGAACTCAAAGTATTATTCTTGCAACGGTAGACGCAGAAGGAACTCCCAACTCCAGTTATGCACCGTTTGTAGAAATTGATAACAAATTTTATATTTTGGTTTCTTTCATGGCAAAACATACAAAGAATCTTTCTGAAGGCAGAAAAACTTCTATGATGTTTATCGAAGACGAATCTGCTACAAAACAGATCTATGCTCGTGAAAGATTAACGATCGAAGCAACAACTACTCAGATCGAAAGAGATTCTGAAATCTGGAATCAGGTTGTAGGTCTGTTGAAAGAGACTCATGGTAAAGTGGTAGATGTGATTTCTGAAATGAAAGATTTTATACTGATTGCGTTAAATCCTGTGAAAGGTGCTTATGTAAACGGATTCGGAAGTGCTTATTTTGTAGATGAGAATCTCGAAATTATGCAACATAGAAACGATCAGAATCATCAGGCTAAATAATGAATTGAATAGGAAGTGGAATGATGCAAGCGGGAAGTTTTTAAGCTTTTTACTTTATTATTTTAAGTTTTCATGACGATATTAAAAAAAGTTTACTTAAGTTTATTAATATTCTTTTGTGAACTTTTTTATTTTCAAAATTTTTGTATTTTATTTGTCATGCTGAAAGCATCTCAATAGCTTTTTTAAACTACTACGCTTAGATGCTGTCAGGATGACAAACATTCTGGTAAACTTCCTGCTTCCAGCCATTTTTTTTCATTAATTTTACCCAATAATTTATCCAATGCCTCTTTACCGAGATTTTTCTGATGACAAAGCCACGATTCTTGTATGGAAATATGAGGAAGATGAAGAGTTGAATCCTGATGAACTTCTGGAGCCGGAAAATGCCGAAAAAGTAAAAGACTATCATCCGAAAAAGCTGTTGGAGGTTTTAATGGTGAGAAAACTTTTGAAAAGTTTAAAACCAAATTCCAAAATTCTATACAAAGAAAGAGAACCTTTTCTTTCACCAAAAGATGCTGAGATCTCGATCACACATTCTTTTCCGTTCGCTGCAATTGCCATTTCTAAAAGTAAAATAGGAATTGATATTGAGAAATTTAACCCTAAAATTTTAAGGGTAATAGATAAGTTTACTTACGAAAACGAGAGAGGTTTTATACCTTTTGATAATGAGGTCACTTTTTATACGATCATCTGGAGCGTAAAAGAAAGTATGTACAAAATTCACCACTCCAAACATTGGTCACTGAAAAAGCATTACGAAGTAAAGCCTTTTGAACTTAAATATCTTTTTGATATCAGTTGCAGAGTGCATGACGATCAGATTTCAGATGAGTTTAAAGCGAGAGTAAAGTTTTTTGACGATTATTGCTTTACGATTGTGGAAGAGTAGTGGTTTCTGCTCTGTACGTCTGAATTACTTTCCGCTGTTCTTTTGCGACGTCATAGATCAATTCCAAAACATCGTGGATGTTTTTAAGTTCCGTTAAATGTGAAATTTTATTCGGGTCTCTGCGGTCAAAGAGTTCATTTTCTAAAAGTTCAGATTTTCTTTGAAGCAGTAAATTTTCAATTGATGAATCTTCCGGCTCAAGACGGCTTTCCATTTTTAATGTTTCCGTAATTTTTTCTCCGTTCAGCAATACGCAAACCTGATTCATTTCGGCTTCTATTTTTTTTGTCCAGCTTTCAGAATCTATTTCCGGATATTTTTTATTGTTTTTAGAATATTGTGAAAGGGAAGCAGTATAAGCTGTAATCAAATGCGATGTTGCAACAAACTGATGCACGACTTCCAGTTTTTTCTGCTGATTTTTGGGATCGGAAATCATTCTCTGAAAATTATCCGAAAGATTAGCCAATGAAATGATGGCATTTTTTCTTTTAACTTTATAATCTTCAATATCAAAATCTTCATTCAGAAATTTAGCCATCACGCTGTGGAAATAGGTGAGATTAGATTCTGCAGATTTTTTCATCAATTCTAAATTCTGTGTATGTTCCCAAACCGGAAGCACCATATAAGAAACCAGAAAAGCAATAATTCCCGCTATAATCGTATCTACAATTCTGTCTTTAAAAATGACATTAATATTCCCAGGATTTAAGAAATTAAAACTCATAAAAACATACATCGTCATAAAGAGAACTGCCCAAAAATATCTTCCCTTCAACAAACTGAAGCATAAAATCATACTCAGTAAAAGAATTGCAAAAAGGATAGCGTTGATATTGACAAAATATAAAATAGCATAAGCGATAACTGCGCCTGCAACTGTACCGTAAAAACGAAGAAGATTTCTCTGTTTGGTAATGGAGTAGGCGGGTTTTAAAATAGCAACAATGGTGATTAAGATCCAATATGTATGACCAATTACCAAAAATGGTAAAAGAGAAACCAAGTATCCCAAAAATAAAGCCACCGTAATTCTTATTGCATGACGAAAATGTGATGAGGTAAGCGATATATTACTTTTTAAAACTTTAAAATTGATTTTCTCCTCATTCGGCATAAATTTTTTCAGATCAAGACCTGTTGAAAGGCTTTTTGCCAGTTTTACATTTTGGGCAAATACTTTGTAAATTTCATTGATCTCTTTTGTAATCTCGTTAATACGCATCATGATCTGTCTCAAAATCATGAAATTTTCGAGATTGTCGGGAGTCATTTGCTTATTTCTAAGCTCAAAATAATGAACGTTGAGATCCTGCGAACGAGCCTCAAGATTAAAAATAGGTTTTGCACGAGTGCTGCTTTGAAGTGAAATTCCGATATTGGCAATCTCCTCGGAAAGTATATTTAAATAATCATGGATGTTAACTAAAATAGTAGAATCTTCAAAACTCTGCTGCAGTTTTTTGTAATCACTTTCCGAAGTCATCAATTTTTCATGCAGATCCATTGAATTCAAAAATGTCAACATCAGAAGTCTGCTTATGGTAGTAGATTCGTTGACAATTGTTCGGGTTTTAAAAACCGTCTCACGGGTTTCTTCCTGAAGGTTTTTAATTTCGATCTGTTTTGCAATTACCTGCGTGTTTAATTTGTCAAAATCTGGATTTTTCTGATAGAAATTTGCTTTAATCCTCAAAAATTCTGCAAGCTGAAGATAATTTTCACCAATCATCTGACTTGCCAGTTTGTAAGGCTGAATGGTTGTTACAATTAAGAAAATCAATAAAAACCAGATACAACCGGCAGCGAAAATCAGTAAACTTTTTAAAATATTGGTTCCCGTTAAATGTCCGTCTATAAAAATTGCGAGAACAACCAACGCCAAAGATCCGACTGCGGCAAGTCTCTGACCATACACGCCAATCAGCGAAAAAAACATTCCGAAAATGATAATTTCTGTGATAACCAATGGGATTATTCCTTTGACTAAACTTGCAATCGATGAGACGATCACAAAACAGAAAATAGCAAAAGTAAGTGAGTTTCTTCTTCGGATAAAGGGGCCGGGTTGATCTGTCAATGCAACGAAACTGGTCCCAAGAGGAAATAAGAAATATTCTTTTAGTAAGCCAAAATAGGAGAGTATCAAACACGGAATAACCGTAGCCAATGTAATTCTTATCGAAGAATATACATATTGACTGGTTACGATCTTTTTTAGCTCCGCAGAATAGTTCATACTACAAAAATAATTATTGAAAAACAAAAAGCCCCATAATTGCTAGACTTTTGTGAACATATTTTGTTAATATCTGATTTTTAAGATGGGTCATGAATTTTTCTTCGGAACTGAATTGTGAATTTAGATTAACAAAAAAAGCTCCATGTATTGGAGCTTTTATATTTTATGTTTGATATTCTTAGTTATCTACATTAGAAGTTTCTTCACCGATGTTCCAGGTAAGACCGAAACGTAGTGTATTGTCCAAAGCAGTATTGATTTTAGACATATTGATCAAATAAGAGATGTCTAATCCGAAAGAACGGTATTTTAAACCAATACCTGCAGTTGCAAATTGTCTTGCTCCCTGTACATCACTTTCGTGGAAATAACCTCCTCTTACAGCAAATGCATTGTCGTAAGAATATTCTAAAGCACCACTGTACATGATTGATTCAGGGTTTTTAAAAGATTTTCCGATTCCGGACATTACTCCTACGTTTGGTACAGCATAAATTGGCTGTCTTGTGTTCGGATCGTTTCCTACGAATTCTGATCCCGGTACTAGGATTTTTGAACCTTCAACGCTCAAACCAACTCTGTTTACATCATCCAGATACATATCATAACCAATACCCAATCTTGCCATGGTAGGAAGATAAGATCTTGATTCTTCATCTCCTGTATAATCTAATTTCGGACCTATGTTAGTCATAGCAAAACCAGCATTAACTTTACCATCATATCCTCCAAAACTAGAGAACTTAGGTGAAGTATAGTATGCTGAAATATCTACTGCAAAGCTATTTGCAGGTTTAAGTGTCGTATCTGTGTTGAATCCACCGGCCAAATCTGAACGAATAAATCTACCAGTTACAGCTCCGGAGAAAGAATCAGAAAGTTTCAGACCGTACGCAATATCTACTGAGAATTCGTTTGGCTTAGAAGTACCGTTAGAAGTTACCTCATTTCCTACAAGAGAAGTAAGATCAACCTCACCCATATTAAAGTAATAAATACTTGCAGAAATGGTAGATCTTTCCTCTGAACCTATAAATTTATGGAAAGCTCCATAGAGTAAAAATACATCATTCGTAAGTTTTCCCATGTATGGTGTGTAGTTGATACCTACAGAAGAACTTGTTCTGCTAAAAGGATATTTTGCTGCATTCCAAAATTGAGAAAAAGCATCTGGGGAAGTAACGACCCCTTGATCCCCCATACCACCCGATCTTGCATCTGGTGCAATTCTCAGGAATGGAGCTCCGGTTAATACAGGTCTTACCTGACTCAAATCCTGTGCATAGCCTAAAAACCCAGCACTTAAACCAATCCCCAAAAGCAGTTTAGTAGTTAAATTCATATGTTGTCTTTTATATATTATCAGTTTTTTATTGATATTCTTAATTTCTTATTATTTTACTTCAAAAGTACCATTTTTTCTACAGCTGTAGCACTCCCTTTGCATTTTTCTTGATTTTGACTTTTTGCAAATATCTTAAAAATATACGTACCTTTTGCAACTGTGTCACCAAAATCGTCTTTTCCGTCCCATTCTATTGCCTGACGAGGCGTTCTAAAGCCCTGTAGAAAGGGTTCTGCAACCACCGGCTGACTCAAAGTTTTTACTAATTTCCCTGTAATGGTGTATATCTGCACATTTACATCTAAAATATCATCACAATTGTGTTCAAAATGAATATACGTTTTGTTTGTAAAAGGATTTGGCCAGTTCAGTGGTCTGTTGATTATTAAATGCTGATCTGCTTCATCTTTAACTTCAAAGTTTAACGTTTCAGTTGTCGAATTATTGTTTATATCCCAAACTTTAAATGTCAACTGATGTTGTCCTATTGCCAAATTTCTGAAAGGATAGCTTACATTTCCTTTTTGATAGTCTGCCAAACTTGGATTAAGACACCCATTTCCTTCACCTGAAGCGTAGAAATCATTTAAAACTACGGTGTTAATAATTTGTCCGTCCAAATATACAGTAATATCATGACCAATACCAGACCCTGTAGAATTTATTCCGGTATCATCTGTTACACAGGCAAGAAGCACGGGATGTTGATCGGTAATTCCACCATTGGCAAAATTGGTATTGTTCATATATAATTTTACTTTTGGAGGCTCATTATCGTTGATTCCGTTAGGATTGAGATCACCTACCTGAACTGCCTGATTGTTGAATACATCAATAGCTTTATTGTCTGCATATCCTAGTAATCTTCCTTCACCTACAGCATAATTGATGTCTTTAGGTACATAGAACTCTATTGTGAAAATTCCATTTACAGCAGTTCCTGAAGCTTTTACAATGGCACTTCCTTCTTCTGTGTAATTTAATGTAGGACTTAAAGCTCCGTCATTATTTAAAGTTGACTTATTAAGCCTTTTATCAAAGATATTGATGACAACTCTTCCGTTAAAAGTAGTATTGGTAGTTCCGCTAGCATTATTGATATGACCGGTGATTTTTACAAAATCTAATCCTCTGATCAATCCTGGAACGGGTGTCTCAATTGCGTCAATCATCAATAATCTTTTTGGTCTGCTCAGTTTCATGGCAGGATCTCCAAGGAAATTTACTTTTAAATGATTAGAATCTGCACCCCTTGCTTTTTTAGCATTTAAATGAGAATCGCCCAATGATACAAAATCATCATTGACCATTTTAAAAATATCTTTAGTATAATCATCCGTAAAAAGAACTCCATACCCAACACCTACTGCACGGCTTGAAGTAATCATTGCGGCTGCACCTCCCTGTTTCAGTTTCATCAGCTGTTCTCCGGCAGAAGATGTTCCCGGCTCATCCCAAAGCGTAAATTCGCAGGTGATGGTTGATACAAATGGAAATCTGCTGTATACCGGAGAAAAATTGTTGGCATTTTGAATTTCATCTAAAGTGAAAACCCTTTCCTGTGCCCAACCGTTGATTCCTCCATGTCCGAAATAGAAGAGATACAAACTGTTGCCCATATCATTTGAAATCGCCTGGTTTATCTGAGGGTATCTTTGTCCACCCGCTGTACTTTGTGCCTGAAATGCATCAAGGTATAATTTTCTTATATTGTATTCCTTAAGAGATGTTCCGGATTCAAATATACTGGATAAAGTATTGTTCATTGTTGTATGAAAAGGTGTTCCTCCCGGAAAATCATCATTGTCATCATCATCATCTACAACAAAATCAAGTTTCATCCTCCATTCTCCAAAAGGTGTTGACTGTCCCGATAATGAATTGTAATAAGCCAATGTCTTATCTATCATATTGGCAGCCTCTGTAGGGTTTGCCGCAGGAATTCTTCCTACAGGAAGATCGGGTAAATTGTTGGTAATGAAAGATGTTGTCTGAGGTTTTGTCATGACAATATAATCATCAGTAACAAAAGACGAGATAAAATCACTTGAGCTTTCACTCTGATAACTTGATACTACGTTAGAATTATTTGGAATTCTGTTTTTGTAATCATAAGAAGTATCACCTAATATGAAAACATATTTCAAACTTCCAAGCGGAGTATTCAGTTTTGTCACAAAATCTCGGATTGCAGTAAGATCTCTGCTTCCGCTGCCAAATTCGTTATAGATTTTTGAAGGATCTACAATCTGAACATTAAAGTTGTTTTTTGTCTGGTGGTAATTTGCCAATCTCTGAGCTTGCGACATCATTTCTGGTGGTGCGATGATCAGATAATCTACATTTTGTAATGCAGAAAGATTTTGGTTGCTGATTTTCTCAACAAATTGTGGAGTATATGCTGCATCTGCTCTGAATGCTACAAATTCATTATTAAAATTAGGATCTGAAGTTGCATAGGCGAAATTAAAAGAACCGCTTCCGGCAGCTTTATTTACTCTTCTGTTGGCGTTGGTAATGTCAGTAACGTCCCAAACCTGCTCCATTCCGGCTGTGTTTGAAATACTGAAGCCATAGTTGGTATTTGTTCCGCTTTGGAGCGAGAAATCTCTGAAATTCATTTGACTTCCGTTGAATTTAAGATCTTCTTTGTACTGAATTTCGATAAAATCCAAATAGAACAAACCATTAGGATTTGTTGCAATATTGGGTTTATAATTGATAGAAATTTGATTTCCGCTTAAATTACTCACTGTTCCGGTAAATATAAAAGGTCTGAAATCCAAATCACCCGATCCGGATGATTGTGTAGAAGGGTTTTGGTTATTAATATCAAACCCAATGTTATTGCCTTGAGATCTATAGCCAATCACCTGTGTGGTATATTTAATATTATCTCCTCCCTGAATTGGAGAATTTAAATTAAAGGTCACAGTCTTATCAGTAGTAAACGAAGTTTCCTCTACCCATGTTCTTCCTACTTTTAGCAGGTTTTTTTGATCGTTATTGACAACCTGATAATTATCAAATCTCGTAATTGGTGCTGTTGCAGGTAAGTTTAAGTCAACATTCTGAACTCTTTTTCCTGTACCTTTGTCATAATTGATGTAGTAATAAGAAAAATCTTCATAAATATTTTTTACGTTTTCACTCCTCTCAAATCGGGTATCTGTACGCTTAAAGCCATTTCCGTTGCTCGGATTATAGAGATTATAGCCATTCGGTCCCTGCGCATAAAACAATGCGTAATCAGCATCATTCCATACGCCATCATCTTCACCTACAACCTGAATAGAGTTCTCCTGCAATGCGCTGTATTTGACATCCTGATTATGCTCAGGAAGCATAATTCCTCCGTTTCCGTAAATTCTGAAGTTTTTAGGATTTACATTAGAAGGGTTGATTCCGATATCTCTTAGAAACTGCGCAGTGATTTTGAAAATTCCGGATTTGTCGACTTTAATTTTATAGAAACCGCCGCTCGATAAAGGGTTTGCTGTTGATCCTACTTTCTGTGCGCTGAAATTCACAGGCAAATTAGAAGGGCTGAGTTCGAAAGAAGAAAGTCTTAGGATTCTTCCTTTTACATTTTTAAATAATCCTACAGTTGTGTTGGCAATTCTTTCGCCTTCAATAAAATAATAATTGATCTCTGCGATGTCATAATCTGGCAGAAGATCTTTATTAATGTCAAATAAATCTTTAGCTGAGATCGGTTCCCATACAAGATTGGAAACTCTTATCTGTCCTTCTCCCGTTTTTTGTTTGTTCTGGATGAAGATATTATTCTGGCTGTAAGAAAAACCCTCATTTTTGAAGTTGGGTAGATTTCTTTTTACATCGCCAAAGTCTTCGATTTTTGCACCATTCCATTCTATGGTGATTCTTTGAGCCCAAACCGTTGATACAAAAGCAAATAGGAATAAAAGAGTTATTTTTAGTCTCATGTTTATTTTTGAAATTTCTAAATTACAAAATAAATGAAAATTTTATAATAAGTAGCGATACAATAAAATTAATTTGCAAACGTTTTTCAAAAAAATCAAATCTTTATTTGATTTATTGAATAATTTATTTTTTCTTTGTACTTTGAATAATATTTATATCGACTATGAAAAAACTAAAGTTGTTTTCATTAATAGCATTAAGTTCTACACTTGCATTAACCAGCTGTGGAGGGTCTAGTACCAGCAAAGGAGGCGGTACTAAAAAATTTGTCAGCAAGACAGGTTGGAAACCAAACGAAAAACAAGGTTGGTTTTTTGCAGGAAAGCAACAAAAGCAGAAAGGTTGGCCAGGAATGGTATATGTGGAAGGTGGAACTTTTACCATGGGATTAGTGAAAGATGATGTTATGCACGATTGGAATAACTCGCCTCGCAGAATGCAGGTAAGTTCTTTCTTTATCGGTGAAACAGAAATTACTAACTACGAATACCGCGAATACCTTACATGGTTGAAGTATGTATTTCCTCCAAGTGATCCAAGTTTCAAGGAAATCTACAATGGTGCCCTGCCTGATACTTTATTATGGGATAATAAATTATCTAGAAATGATCTTAATGAAACTTATTTCAGAGATCAGAACTATGATTATTATCCGGTAGTAGGTGTTTCTTGGACACAAGCCAACAGATACTGTGAGTGGTTGACAGACAGAGCAAACGAAAAAGCTTTAATGCAAGCAGGTATTATTGCAAAAGATTTGTACATCAACGAATCTAACAACCAGGGTGGAACTGCATTCAATATGGATAAATTCAAATCGAATGATCCTGAAATGCAAGGATACATCAACCAGCAGAGAATGGCACAGAAATCTGGTATGAAAACGACAAACCAAAGATTGCTTGCTGCCAACAGATCTCCTAGTTCGGCAATGGTTACGAAATTCAGACTTCCTACAGAAGTTGAATGGGAATATGCAGCTCTTGGTATGGAAAAAAACAGAGAGTATAACAACTATACAGAGAAAAAACCACAGATCGATAAACTTAGAGGTACTAAGGGTAAAGACAGAGGGATGATTTTAGCTAACTTCAAGCAAGGTAGAGGAGATTATTCAGGACCTGCAGGTTGGAAAAACGATGGTGCTGCTCAGACTTCTGATGTAAGACAATTCCCTTCAAACGATATCGGTGTATATGGTATGTTCGGAAACGTTGCAGAATGGACGGCTGATGTATACAGACCAATCATTGATGAAGACTTCACAGATTTCAATTATTACAGAGGAAATATGCCTCAAGCTATCGTAAGAAACGGTGACGGTACTTACAAAATGGTAGATGAAGGTAGTATTAAATATGATACTTTAGCTGATGGAAGACTCGTTTACAAAAACTTGCCGGGTCAGTTCGAGAGACAAACAATTGCTGATTACAGAAACTACAGAGATGGTGACAGAATGTCTTCACTAGATTATAGAAACGCAAGTGATTCTTCTGCTTCTTACAATATGTACAACGCTCCTACAACCAGATTTGTGGTTGACGGAAACGGAAGAGTAGTCTTGCAGAAAGATACTAAAGAGAGAACATCTGCGATCACTAATGACATCAGAGTAATCAAAGGTGGTTCTTGGCAAGATTCTGCGTATTGGTTAGATCCGGGACAAAGAAGATACAAGAAAGAAGATTCTGGTTACGGATGGATTGGTTTCCGTGTAGCTCAGGATGCAAGAGTTAGCGATAAAGCTAGAACAAGAAGATAATATTTCAAAATACTTATAAAAAACCTCCTGATTTTTCGGGAGGTTTTTTTATTTTTGATGCATGAATGCAGAACAGTTTTATCCTTTATTTTTGAAAGCGGAAAAAGTAACCATTGATAGTAGAAAAATCAATGCCGGTGATATTTTCTTTGCCTTTTCCGGAGATAATTTCAATGCAGCATCTTTAGCTGAAAAAGCAATTGAAGACGGAGCTTTGGCTGTAATTGTTGAAGATGAGAATTTTGAAAATAAAGATAAAAATATATTCTATGTACCGTCAACTTTAGATTTTCTGCAAAACCTTTCTGTACACCACAGAAATCACTTGCATATCCCGATGATCGGACTGACCGGAAGCAATGGTAAAACAACTACAAAAGAATTAATTCATGCCGTGCTCTCACAAAAATTCAATGTTCAGTATACCTACGGAAATTTGAATAATCATATCGGAGTTCCGCTTACGATTTTATCAATAAAACCAGAGCATGAAATGGCTGTTATCGAAATGGGAGCCAATCATCAGAAAGAAATTGAACTTTTATGTACTTTAGCAAAACCGAATTTCGGATATATTACCAATTTTGGAAAAGCACATTTGGAAGGGTTTGGAGGATTTGAAGGAGTTATAAAAGGAAAATCTGAGCTGTACGATTATCTTAAAAGTAATCAGCAAACTATTTTGGTGAACGGAAATGATCATATTCAGGTAGAAAAAACAGAAGATTATCTTTCGAAAATAACTTTTGGTAAGATTACTTCTGATTATTTTTTTCAAATATTTTCACATGAACATTTTGTTGGTTTAGAGTATCAGGATACAAAAGCATTATCACAGCTTACAGGGGATTATAATTTTACTAATCTTTGTGCTGCTGCAAGTTTCGGACTTCATTTCGGCGTTGAAATTAACCAGATAAAGAAAGCAATAGAAAGTTATACGCCTACAAATATGCGTTCTCAAATTGTGAAAAAAGGCAATAAAACTTTGGTTTTAGATACTTACAATGCAAACCCAAGTTCTATGACTGCTTCACTGCATAATTTCATATCTTTTGAAGGCACGAAAACCATTGTAATAGGTGATATGCTTGAATTGGGAGAGGAAAGCATAACAGAACATCAAAACATTCTGAAAACTGCTCATGATCTTGGTTTCAACGAAATTATCACTGTGGGAAAACACTTTAAGGCAGTCAATGATTCACCAAAATCGTTCGAAAATACAGCAGAATTAATTCAATACCTCAGTTCCAACAAAATTCAGTCAGAAAATGTTTTATTAAAGGCTTCAAGAGGTATTTCATTAGAGAAAGCGATCGATTTTATTTAGTTTTCGTTTCCCAGAATTCTTTGATTATTAATTGAATGTTTTTAAATGTACTTGGAAAAACTTCGCTTTCAATTTGTGAGGTGTTTTTCCATGCGACTTCAGTGATGCCTTCTTCAATCTGAGGTTTTGAGGTATCTTCGCCATCAAAGTTCATTTCAAACCAATGGGTGTATTTCAGTACTCTGTCGCCATTTCTCTCAATATAAATATGGTAAGTTGTGTTGATGAAATCTAAGAGTTCTACATTTTGCAGGTTTGTTTCTTCTTCAATTTCTCTTACCGCAGATTCTTCACGGGATTCTCCTTTTTCCATTTTTCCCTTTGGCAGATCCCATTTTCCCAATCTTTTGATGAAAAGTATGTCCCCATTTGGTCTGTTGACGATACCACCTGCTGCTTCAATGATTCTGAAAAGTTTTTTAAATTCTTCCCACATTTCGTCGATCTGTTCTCCAAAAACATTCAGCTCTTTTACCGATGTATTCTGAAGAAGATCAAGCGCAATCTCTAAAGTTGTGAAACTTTCATATTTCAGAGTTTTTTCTAAGTCTTCAGACTGCTTAGAGAGTAATAATTTTTTTTCGTTCACAAAAACTTTATACATTTGTAAGAATTTAATACAAAAATAAAAAAATGAATTTAGAAGGACGAAAAATTGTTGTCAATAAATCATCTAAAGAGTTATCTGAGTTGCTGAAAACACCGGAAAATTACAAAGATTTTATGCCAGACGGTCTTCAGAAGTTTGAAAGCAGAGAAGATGGGTTCAAATTCGGACTTCAGGGAATGCCCGAAATCGCTTTAAAAATCGATGAAGTAACCGAAGAAAAGGCTGTTTTAAAGTCTGCAAGTTCAAGTTTAGACTTCGCTCTTACGGCAACTTTAAAACCTCTCAGTGAAAATCAGACAGAAGTGCAGATGCTTTTTGAAGGAAAATTTAATCCTTTCATTAAAATGATGGTTGAAAAACCGCTTCAGAATTTTATCAATACCTTAACGGATAAGATTGAAGCTTATAAATAAAGATCAGAACCTTCAGAGATGAAGGTTTTTTTTATGCAATATTTTAAAACCATATTTGTCATTCCGTAGAAGTTTAGATCTTTTGAGTAAGCAATAAAAAAACTTCAGAGATAAATGTTCTTTTATATAATTTTATAAACCCACGTTTGTCCATTCCGCAGGAATCTAAATATCGCTTATTGTGTTGGGATTCCTGCGGAATGACAAACATAGTGTGACATAAAGTAGTATAGTATTTAAAGTTCTATGCAATAATTCCTGAACTATGATCCGAAGTGCTTCCTGTAGCGGAAGATAGAACATTAATTTCTTTATTCATTCTTAAAACTCCCATAAAAGCGAAGATCAAAGCTTCTTTAAAATCAATAATTTCCTTTTCAGGGATTACAATTTCTGAGTTTGTTTTTTCCTTTATTTTTTCAATTAAATAAGAATTGTAAGTTCCGCCACCTGTAAATAATACTTTTTTCAGTTGATATTGATTCAAAACCTTTGAAATCTGCTCCGCAGAATGTTCCGTAAAAGTGGCTAAAATGTCTTTTGAATCTAATCCTTTAAACAATTGGAATATATTTTCATTACACCACTCAATTCCCAATGATTTCGGATGAGATTGATCGTAAAATTCGATTGAATTAAGTGTATTGAGTAATTCCGTATTTATTTTTCCTTCTTTTGCTAAATTTCCGTTTTCGTCAAAATTCTGATTGCAGTTTTGAGCAATTTTATTTAAGATAATATTGACAGGTGCAATATCAAAAGCGATTCTTTTGTGGTTTAATTTTAATGAAATATTAGAAAATCCTCCCAGATTCAGACAGGCATCATATTCTGAAAAAAGAAGTTCATCACCAATCGGAACCAAGGGAGCTCCATTTCCGCCCATTAAAACGTCCTGAGAACGGAAATCATAGACAACGGGTAAACAGGTTTCGATCCTGATGGCTCTTCCGTCACCAATCTGTAAGGTAAATTTTTTTTGGGGCTGATGAAAAACGGTGTGTCCGTGTGAAGAAATGAGGTCAATATTTTCAATTTGATGTCTTGAAATAAAATTTTTAACTTCTTTTCCCAAGTAAAAACCGTATTCTGAATGAAGTTCTAAAAGCTTTTCAGCAGATAAATGAATGGAATTTCTCAATTGATCTTCAAGATCTTTTGTATAAGATATTGTTTCAGCCTTTAAAATTTGAAATTTCCAGACTGAGTTTTGCTTTTCAAACTTTGCCAGACAGATATCCAAACCGTCTAAGCTTGTTCCTGACATCAACCCGATTGCCTGAAAAGTCGTCATCTTTTAACTTTATTTTTTAGATTCTGCAATTTTGGTCTTGCTGATATCAAGATCACCGGAATTATTATAAAACGTGTATTCGGAAAAATCGTCTTTAGCGGTCATTCCGTTGGCGTGAACTAAGGTAGAGCCGTCTTCCATCGTTGCGTAGACGGTATCTCTGGTATATATTCTTTTCTTTCTCTGATCCCAGAACACACTTTGGGTGGCAAATCGCTGTCCCTCGTTCGTCAGAATTTTCACATTTCCCCGGGCTTCAAAAAACTGCTTATAATCATATATTTTTGCATATTTTGCAGTAATATTTCCCGGGTTTTTAGGTTTTTTCTTGTCAAAAAATTCAATCTTCATTCCTTTTCTTGCCACCGTGTAAGGGCTATCTATCAATTCATATTTTTCGATGATAGGTGCGGTGGCTCTCAAAGAAACAAACCCAGAATCTCTTTGAATGATGTTAGCGTTTTTGATGATCTGCGAAGGGAAGTTTTTACTTTGATTTTTATCTTGTTTGGTCAAATCTTCTTCGCAGGAAGTGAACACAAAAAATATAGCACAACTAAAAAGGTATGCTATATTTTTATATGATATGTTTGACATCAAATTCATGACTAGTTGTACAGAGATTTTCTAAACCACTTATCAGCAAAATTGAATCCTACTTTTAAATTAACATAATTCTGATTAATCAGATTGTTTTTAAGAGTTCCTCTTTTTCCCAGTTCCACACCAATTTCAAGACCACTCATTCTTGTAATGCTGCTGGTTTTGAATGGAAGCATAACTCCCGCAGAAATTCCGAATTTATTGATGTCGGTTCCTGCAATCTTCAGATTTCCTTTTTCGTAGAATGCGCCATAACGGTAGACCATTCTTGAAAAATAGCTTCTGAAGTTATTGTAATTGGGTAAATACCAACCACCTGCTGATATTCTGTAAGAATCATTAAAGTCAAAAGTATTTCCAAAATAGCTAATAGTTTCTCCTTTTTTGTAATCTACCTGAGCAGATAAGAACCATTGGTTTTCGCTTCCGTAGCCAACCCCTAAAGATGCCTGTAACGGAAGTAAGTTTTTAGAACTCGTACTTTTTTGATCTATTGTAGTCTGTGCTTCTTTTACGTCACCATCAGAATAGTAATAAGTACTGTTCAGATATTCTGTGGTCATATTACTTGTATTCCCAAAAGTAGCTGTTGCACCTAATGTAAACTTACGGTCTGTACTTGTGTTAAGTTTTTGGTAGCTTGTACCTAAAGTGAAATTAAAATTTTTAATGCTGTTTTTAGTCTCATATCCGTTGATCAATTCAGCATTTGAAGTAGTAAATTCATTAGTATCATACAGATTTCCAAAATAGTAATTGGCACGTGCACCAACAGCAAATTGAGAGTTTATTTTGTATGATATGGCAGCCTGTGCAGTATTCAATGTTCCACTCCCTGTAAAACGGTTACCGTAAATGGTTTCTTGACCCGTTATTGCATCTGTTCTCGTTTCTGTATTAACGATGTCATAGCTCTTTGAACTGTATGGCTGATACAAAAATCCCATTTTTATTTTCGAAGAAATAGGAAAAGCCAATGAGATATTAGATAAATACGTAGAATGTTTTGTAGACTTTGTATTGTTATAATCAGTTTTAAAGTAATTATTCTCGTTTGTAGCTTCAAGTTTGATACTTGTAAGTTCGAAATTGCTGTTGTTGGCAGGGTTTCCGAAATTAAAGTTACTTGTGAAGTCACTGATATAAGCAGTTGAGATGCCTCCCATAGAGGAAGTTTCAATCGTATTATCATATTTTACATCACCAATTCCATAAGTCGCATAGGGCGAATTGCTCAAACTTTGCGCGTTAAGGAAATACCCAACAGAAATGAATGATAGTACAAAAATTTTTTTCATTCTAGATTTTTAAAATAATGCGCAAATATCTTAAATATTAATGAATTGTAAAAATTTACCGAGGTTAAAGTTTGTTAAGGGGATTTTATGGTGAATAATCAATTGCGAATTGCCAACCGCTTTACTGTCAAATTTTTTAAATTCATAATTTGCTTATGATGTTTTGTATTGCAAAATTCACAATTCATCAATTCCCATTTCCGTAAAATTCTTTTATCTTTGAAACATGAATTGGGAAAACATCGCCGGACAGGAAAATCTTAAAAAACTTCTTCGAGACAGCATTGCCGAAAACAGAGTAAGCCACGCCCAGCTTTTCATAGGAAAAGAAGGTTACGGAACGATGCCGTTGGTTTTAGCGTATGCGAGAGAAATCCTGAAGGGCGAAAATGAACATGCAGCTTCAAAGGTTGAGCACCTTAATCATTTGGATTTACATTTCAGCTTTCCGGTATTTACCGACAACAAAAATTCTTTAAGTAAAAATAAATTTGATCAGTTCCGGGAAATGATGTTGGAGTCGCCGTACGCAAGTTATGATGATTGGACAGCATTTTTAGATTCAGAAAATAAGCAGCTCTTTATTTCTGCAGATGAAATTGATGATCAGAATCAGAAATTTGCCCTGAAAAGTTTTGAAGGCGGAACCAAAATTCTCATCGTTTGGCGAGCTGATAAAATGAATATTGCAGCTTCAAACAAATTCCTGAAATTTCTGGAAGAGCCACCGGCAAAAACAATTATTCTTCTAACGGCAGAAAATACCGACGATATTCTCCCAACAATTATTTCAAGAACACAGATCATTGAAGTGCCCAGAATTGCGGATGAAGATTTGATGAATCATCTGAAAAATCAATTTGCAGCTTCTGACGATCAGGCAAAAGCGATTGCTCATGAAGCACAGGGAAATCTCAACGAAGCAATAAAACTTCTGAATGCCGAGATCAAAAATCCGGAGTTTGAAAGACTTTTTGTACAATGGGTTCGTGATGCGTTTCAGGTAAAAAAGAAACCTGAATTTCTTAAAAATATTATTGTCTGGGCAAAAGAAATTGCAGGATGGAACAGAGAGAAACAGAAGAATTTTCTGAATTACGCTTCCGAGATTTTCAGATTGGCTTTGCTTCAGAATTATCAGTCGGAAGAACTGGTGTACAAAAAAATAGATGCAAACGGCTTTAACTGGGCTGGTTTTTCAAAATTTATCAGTGGTACAAATATCATCAGTATTTTAGAAGAAATCAATGCTGCAGATCTTCATTTGACCAGAAACGGAAATCCCAAAATTGTCTGGACAGATCTCGGGATCAAATTATCGAGGTACATTCATAAGAATTCATAAAAATCTTTGACACACAATTATCGGAGTTTTGTTTTATTTTTTTTTAATTTAACCGTAGATTTTTCAAATTATTCTCAAAGTTTGTCATTCCGTCAGTAATCTAAGTTTACTTCGTAAAAATGCAATTTTTAGCCGCTAATATCACGAATCTTTTTATAATCAAATCTGAAACAAAGTTTGTCATTCCGCTAGAATCTAAGTTTACTTTGTAAAATGCAATTTTTAGCCGCTAATATCACGAATCTTTTTTAATCAAGTCTGAAACAAAGTTGTCATTCCGCTAGAATCTAAGTTTACTTTGTAAAAATGCAATTTTTAGGTGCTAATATTACGGATATTTTTATAATCAAGTCTGAAACAAAGTTTGTCATTCCGTTAGGAATCTAAATCTACTTTTGTAGAGATTCCTCCGGAATGACAAAGATTATATTATTTCAAATACTCATTATTTTCAATTTTTTTCAAATAATTCTCAAAGTTTGATATTCCAGAGGAATTTGGATTATCCTGTTTTATGCTGTTGAGATTCCTCTGGAATGACAAAAATTGTGTTTAACGCTTATACAAGAATAATTTTCAAAATTAAATTAACCAATATTAAAATTAAATTAAAAAATCAATCAATCGTTTGATTTTTTCAAAATCTTGTGTATCTTTGCCCCTTCAAAAATGAAAACATAATGATTTCAAAAGAAGAAAATATATTATTTGCCGCTGAAAAGCTTTTTGCTGAGCATGGTTTTCAGGGAACTTCCACGAGGGAAATTTCTAAAGCGGCAAACGTCAATATCTCGATGATCTCTTATTATTTCGGTTCTAAAGAGAAACTTTATGAGAAATTGGTTGAATACAGGATGAGTGAAGGGCAGTTTTTCTCAAAAGATATCTTAGAACGAACAGATATTAACGAATGGGAAAAAATAGAAAAGATTGTTGATCAGTTTGCAGGTAGAGTAAGGCATCAGAAATGTTTTTACAGAATCATGCAGAGAGAGCAGCTTCATACAGAAAATCCACAGATTGTAGAATTTCTTAAGCAGACAAAACTCGGATTTATCTCTATGTATTCAAAAATTCTGGAAAGTGGTCTCCAAAAAGGAATTTTCACTAAAAATCCACCGATTTATTTACTGCATTCTACGGTAAGCGGAACCTTGTTCTATGCATCCAATGCAAAAGAGATGTACAAAGAATTCCTGAATAATACAGAAGATGATGAAGCTTTTGAGGAGAAATATTATACAGAACTCAATAAACATATAAAATATATTTTAAAAGACCTTTTAGGTTATGAAGAGAATAAATAACTCAGTTATTGCTCTTTCCTTATTTATAGGAATCGCAAGTGCAAATGCTCAGGAAAAAAAACAACTCAGCCTCGATGAAGCCGTACAGTTGGGAATCCAGAACAGCAAAAGTTTAAAAATAGATGCTGCCAGAATAGAAGAAGCTACGGCTGATCTTTTGGCTGCAAAGAACAGACAGCTTCCGGATTTGTCTGTTTCGGGAAGTTATCTTTACCTTCCGCTAAAACCAACGATCGATTTAAAGATTCCCGGAGTTTCATCTGCGGGAGGACCGGAAGTTCATCAGGTTGCTTATGGATCAGCGAATTTAAGTGTTCCGATTTATAGTGGTGGAAGAATCAAATATGGAATTCAGTCTGCAAAATATTTGGTGGAAGCCTCAAAATTAAGCACAGAAAATGACAAAGTAGCCATTGCTTATAATGTTGCACAGGCTTATAATAATTTATTTAAAGCCAATCAGTCGATCAAAGTTTTAGAAGAAAACTTAAGTGCTTCTCAAAAAAGAGACGAAACTTTTCTTAAGCTTGAAAACAACGGAGTGATCGCAAGAAATGACCGTTTAAAGGCAAATCTTCAGACTTCAAACATTGAATTACAATTATTAGAAGCTAAAAACAATTACAATATTGCCAACATCAATATGGATTTGCTTTTAGGACTTCCCGAAGCAACCGAAATTGAAGTTGACCAGCAATATATCGATGAAGCGGATGATGTAAAACCTGTTGATTTTTATCTGAATGCAGCCAGAGAAAACCGAAAAGATCTTCAGGCTTTGGAGCAGCAGAGAAAAGCAGCAGAGCTTGGAACAAAATCTGCAAAAGCCGAAAACCTTCCTTCAATAGCATTTACAAGTGGTTATGTTGCAGCAGATATTCCGAAATTTCTGACAATTTATAATGCAGTAAATGTAGGAGTAGGAGTTTCTTACAATTTATCAAATCTCTGGAAAGAAAATTCTGCATTGAAGCAGTCGAAAGCAAGAGAAATGCAGTTGTCGGCAACCAATGAACTGTTGAATGACAATATCAAATTAGACATCAACAGAGAATTCCAAAATACCGATTATTCTAAAAAGAGAATCGCAGTTTTCGAAAAAGCGGCTGTTCAGGCTAATGAAAATTATAGAATTACCAAAAATAAATATGATAACGGTTTGGCAACAATGACAGAATTGTTGGATGCAGATGCGGCTCAGATTTCTGCAAACGTCGGAGTGATCAATGCTAAAGCAGACGCAGCATTGGCTTACAGAAAACTTTTACAGACTACAGGAACTTTAACAATTAAATAAACAAAGAACTATACCAACAATGGAAAATAATACCACACAAGCGACTGAACCTAAAAAGAAAAAAAGTTTAGTTTTCCCGGTCATATTAGCGGTAATCGTTATCGTAGGAGGGATTTACGGTTACAGAACGTATTCTTACGGACAGATTCACGAAGAAACTGATGATGCACAGATTGCCTCTAACATGAATCCTGTAATTTCTAAAATCTCAGGTTATGTGGCAGAAGTAAAAGTAAAGGATAACCAATTTGTAAAAAAAGGAGATACTTTGGTTATTTTGGATAATAAAGATCAAAAAATGGCTTTAGAACAAGCTGAGGCAGCTTTATCAACTGCAAAAAGTAATATTTCATCAGCTAAATCATCTACCAATGCAACTTCAAAAAATATCAACAGTTCTCAGGCAGCTGTAGCAACTGCAAATGCACAAATTGAAGCAGCAAAAGTAAATGTCTGGAAAACTTCTCAGGATTTAAAAAGATATTCTATTCTTGTGAAAGATCATTCGATTACAGAACAACAATATGAGCAGGCTTTAGCAGCAAAACAGTCTGCAGATAAGCAATTACAGGTTTTGGTTGATACAAGAAATCAGATTGCACAGCAAACAGGTATTGCTTCTTCTCAGACTGAAGCAAGTTCTCAGCAGATTTCTGTTGCAGGTTCTGTGGCTAAACAGAGAGAAGTAGATGTAGAAAGTGCAAGATTAAATCTTTCTTACACTGTAATTGTTGCTCCTGAAGATGGTTTCGTAGGAAAAGTTCCGATTCAGGCAGGTCAGTTTTTACAGGCAGGTTCTCAATTGTTCAGCTTGGTTAAAAATGATCAGAAATGGGTCATTGCCAATTTTAAGGAAACTCAGGTTGCCAAAATGGTAGAAGGTCAGAAAGTGAAAATCGAGATCGATGCTTTTCCTGATACCGATTTTGAAGGAGTTGTAAGTTCATTCTCTCCGGCTACAGGTTCTACATTTTCAATTTTGCCTCCGGATAACGCAAGTGGAAACTTCGTAAAAGTAGTACAGAGACTTCCTATAAAAATCGATTTTGTGAAATTGGATCCAAAGATTGCAAAAAGATTAAGAACAGGAATGAATGTGAAGGCAGAGGTTTCTTTAAAGTAGATTAAATAATTAAAAGATTCAAATATTAAAAGATTACAGGACAGATAAAAATAATAATTATGCGGGTCAGTAATCTTTTAATCCTTTAATTTTTTTAATCTTTAAATTAAATATCAAATGCAAGATTCATTAGTAGAATACGGAGCCCGAAGAGTGATCATTACGATCACGGCTATTCTTTGTGCTTTGCTTGAAATTGTGGATTCCACGATTGTAAACGTTGCCCTCAATGAAATGAAAGGTAACCTTGGAGCCACACTTTCTGAAGTGGGGTGGGTAATCACTGCTTATGCAATTGGTAACGTAATCGTTGTACCAATGACGAGCTGGCTTTCCCAGCAGTTCGGAAGAAGAAATTACTTTGCAGCATCCATCATTATATTTACCATTTTCTCGTTTCTCTGCGGAAATGCAGATAATATCTGGGAACTGGTATTTTTCAGATTGATGCAGGGAATAGGAGGTGGAGCATTGCTCGTAACCTCACAGACCATTATCACTGAATCTTATCCCGTTGAAAAACGAAGCATGGCTCAGGCGATCTACGGTTTAGGAGTCATTATTGGTCCCACTTTAGGTCCGCCTTTGGGAGGTTATATTGTAGATAATTTCAGTTGGCCGTATATTTTCTATATTAATATTCCGATTGGGATTGCAGCTACTTTAATGACTTTACAATTTGTAAAAAGTCCGAAATTCTCTGAAAAAAGGAAAGCTTCTGATGTTGACTGGTTGGGAATTATGCTGTTGGCTTTGACCGTTGGTTCTTTACAGTTTATTTTAGAAAGAGGTCATGAAGAAGACTGGTTTGAAAGCGGAATGATCGTAACCTTTACTACAACGGCCGTTTTAGGATTTATTTTATTCCTTTGGCGCGAATTGACATTTAAATATCCTATCGTAGAGCTTCGTGTTTTAAAGAACGGAAACCTGAGAATCGGAACCGTAATGTCTTTTGTGTTAGGATTTGGTTTGTATGGTTCTACGTTTATTGTTCCGTTGTATACGCAGAGTATTTTGGGTTGGACGGCACTTCAGTCAGGAGCTTTGATGATTCCGGCAGCTTTGACGACCGCATTTATGATGCCGATTATCGGAAGATTACTTTCAAAAGGAGCAAAGCAGCAGATTTTAGTTTCGTTAGGATTATTTATATTCTTTGTTTACAGTTTCTGGGGATATAAAATCTTAACGCCGGACACGAGTAAAGATGCATTCTTCTGGATGCTGATCGTAAGAGGAATGGGATTAGGATTATTATTTATCCCAATTACTTCTTTGTCATTAAGCACCTTAAAGGGTCAGGAGATCGGACAGGGAGCAGCATTTACAGGAATGATGAGACAGCTTGGAGGATCTTTCGGAATCGCTGCCATTACTACATTTATTGCCAATGCAAGCCAAAAATACAGGGTGAATTTAATTTCACACTTAGATGCAGACAGTTTTGATGTTCAGCAAAGATTGGCAGGACTGAAAGCCAGTTTCATAGCAAAAGGAATGACTCCCGATGCAGCCATGAACGCAGCCTACAAAGTTATGGATATGACCGTAACGAAACAGGCAACCGTACTTTCATATATGGATGTTTTCTTATATTTGGGAATTGCATTTTTAGTTTGTATTCCATTTATTCTCTTCATCAGAGAGCGGAAAAGCAAAGAAAAAATAGACCTGAGTGAAGCAATGCACTAAAAATATAAACCTCTGAAAATTTTCAGAGGTTTTTTTGTTAGTCTTTAAAAAAAAGGTTGTCTGATTTGACAATTTTATCTTAAACTTCTCACATTCACTTCAGGTTTTTCTCCTGCGGGAACGATAAAAATTGCATTGTCGCTGATCGTATCTCCGGAATCAAAATAATAACTTCCGATCACAGGAAGAATATTAGTAACCGACTTTCCTGATTTATCATAGGCAGAGTAGCTCACATTGATCATTTGGGTTTTCATTTTAAGCTGAACCTTTTTTGACGTCAGTTTTGCTCCGGTTGCATTTACACAGTCTAGTTCTACAATTCCTGTATCTAAAACCATTTGCGGATAAGAAGTCAATCGGATGTTATAAGATTTGTCTGATGTGTTTTTTACTGAAGCAGAAACCTTGTAGCGGTCAAAATTTTTTCCGCCAACCTGTACGCTTTCTTTATTGGCGATATTAAAACTGACTTTCATACCATTGACATCAACAGTTTCTCCGTCAGCAATTTTCTGAGCGTGCAAGAATGTTCCGAAGCTCACGACTTGTAATACAAAAAATAAAATGATTAAGTTTTTCATACTGATTTTTTTTGGTGATTTATGTTAAACGAAATTAAGTAAATTCGTTTTAAATCAAAATGTATTGTTTAAAATTAATTATTAAATTCAAATAAATTTTACTGCTGACTAACAGTTGTCACAATCACATCTTATCTTTGTGCTTTAAATAAATTTTAGCTAAAACAAAAATCTATTCTCATGAGTTATTGTTCAGTAATCGAAAAAATGCAACCCGAAAGCCGAAAAGAACTGCACAAAAAGTATCACGACAACCATTATGGTTATCCGATTCACGATGATAATGAGTTGTTTGGAAGACTGATTATGGAAATCAATCAGGCAGGGCTAAGCTGGGAAACGATCCTGAAAAAAGAAGAAGGCTTCAGAAAAGCATATGATCATTTTAATATTAAAAAAATAGCTGCTTATAACCAGGAAGACCGTGAGAGATTACTGGCTGATCCCGGAATTATCAGGAATAAACTGAAAGTAAACGCCGCTATAGAAAATGCTAAAACCATTATCGAACTGCAAAAAGAATTCGGCTCATTTGAAAAATGGCTGGAACATCACCATCCTAAAACTTTACAGGATTGGATGAAACTTTTCAAAAAAACATTCAAATTCACTGGCGGAGAAATCGTGAATGAATTTCTGATGAGCATCGGTTTTCTGAAAGGTGCTCATGCTGAAGATTGTGTGGTGAATGAACAGATTTTAAAGAGTGATCCGATGTGGATGAAAAAGTAAAGTAAATTATTTAGGACTTTCTTAATAAAATCATGATGTTTTATTGGCTTTGTAAACCGTTAGGATGATTCCTACGATCAAGAAAATAATGCCAAATATTAAAAATGGAAACCAAAAGACAAAGCAAAATTCGCCTAATGTTATCATGACTTGCGGATAATTACCCGTTGCTGAAAATGTTTTCGCAATGAAAATCAACATCAAAACTGACAAAATCATTAACGACAATCCTGCAAAGAAGAAATATCTGTTAAGTAATTTTTTCTTCATATTTATTACTTGTTTGTCTTTTATATATGACTTTTCAATCTCTCAATCACCATCGTGATGATTCTTTTATTAAAAACTTTACTGTCAGAATGATAGGTTTCCAATTCTTCTAAAGTGAACATTCCGATGGTCATTCCAATGAAAGTGTTTTTCAACACCGTATCTTTTTGCAGACTCTGTTCGATAAACATTTGTTTTTTTAAAGTCGATAATGTACTGAAATCAGCTTTTTGTCGCAATGCATAGTTTGTAAACAGCGACAGATAAAGATCGTTCTGTAATTTTAAAATGGGACGCAGGGTTTGGTTTTGAAATATTTCTGCGGGAGTGGTTGTTTCTGAGTTTTGAATGTTTAAATCTTTTCTCAAATCTAATTTGGTGGTCATGTTTTGTGTTGATTAGTTGCGGTTAATATTTTGGAAAATGGTTTTTGTTTCATGGTGAACATTATTCTGTTAATTTATTTCTTATCTCTACACTATCAATATTAAATGGAACTTCATTGTATTTCCAGCCATTATCAGGAACTTTCAAATCAATCAGATAATTTTCGATGTTATAAAATCCAAGTACTTTGTTGTTTTTAGGTTTAAGAGAATCAAAAATTATTAAAAATGAATCTCCTTTTTTATATGAATAGCTTGTAGTACGTAAATATTCGACTTTTTTAAAATAATATTTATAATCAGTACCAACACCATTATTGTTTTTCTGATGCCAATCTGTAGTTGCAACTCCGATTGTATATCTCGGGTTTTTTAACATTTTTGTAACCCACATTTTTTCATCTATGAATCCAAAAATGATAAATGAAGGTATCAAAAGAAGTATTAAATAATATTTTTCTGTTAAGAATTTTATAACTTTATTTTTTATAGCCATCTGTTTTTTTAGTTTTTTAAATGATGTATTGGATTTGCTATCATTGATTAAATTTTTCCTTTTTAAACGATGATAGTTTTTTAAATAAGCAAAGATTGCAAATCCCCACATCGAAAACTTTATAACGCCAACACGCTCCAACTCTCGAACTCTGTAACTCTCCAACCCAAAATCACCCTACCGTCTTCGTATCTTCCTCCTTCAGAATCTTTTTCTCTTTCATCGCAACCATCATTCTTTCGCACTTATATTTTGCCCAGTCAAATTGATTGAGAAAATCGAGGGCTGCGAGAAATCCGGCGTTGAAGAGCTGTTCTTTTTCATCTTTTTTCATAAAGAAATTGAGCCAGCTGCTTGTTCCGCAATTCACGGTTTTGATGCTGTAAAGATTGTAGAAAGAGTATTTGGTCAGAAATGTTTTATCATTAAAACCTTTTAAAGTACCAATGATATTTCCGGCGTAGGAGAGGGGAGTTTTCAAGATTTGTTCACTTGTTTTTCCTTTTTCGCCTAAAATTTCAGAATCGCTGGTAAGCTGAACTCCAAACAATGGAAGTCTGGGATAGAAAATATCATTCATATGAAAAAGATCAATCGGAAAATTGGAGAGTGTACCGCCATCAATGAAGATCCCGACAGGATAAATGTCTTCTTTTTGAGTATTCATCCAGAATTTCCAGGCATATTTTACCGAATCATCGTCTTTATTGATGAGCTTTTGCATCGGTTCAAAAAAGAAAGGCACAGACATCGAAGCCCGCACAAATTCTGCCGGACTGATGTGTTTCAGCTCTTCTTCCGACCAATAGAGATTGGCCATTGTCGGGAGCTCAACTTTTATTTTGGCATTAATATCTGTCGTGATCACAACATATTCCGTCTGCAAACCATAAAACGGATTGTTCTTGTAATAATCATTGTTTTCGGCACTCTCAAAAAATATTCGGTAACGGGTTTGGTCGATGTGTTCGAGATTATTCATTTTGATATCTTCAATTCCGTTGAGCGCATTGGTATAATATTCCATGCCGTTTCCGTAACGGTAATTGAGATTCATCTGATGTTCTTTCTGAATAAATTTCTGGTTGAGTTCAGCGACGGTTTTAATGCCGAATCCATTCATCACGTCGGTCATTTGTTTCAGAAAAACATTTCCGGGATTCAGTCCGCTGTTGCTTTTCCTGAAATCATTATAAAACTTTTTAAAACAGATAAATCCAAGAATGATGGGAATCAGCGGAACTAAAAATAGAAGCTTTGCATTTAGAATGGTTTCAGACGAAATGACAAACGGCAGCGCAATAAGAATCAGCATGACTATAGAAACAATAATAACATTGATCTTGATGAAATTTTTATTGTTGAGCATCGCATGAATAGTAGTTCTTACATACGGTTTACCATCCATAAAATCAGAAAAATCCCAGTTGAAGAGAATGTTTTTAATGATTTCACCTTTTGCTTCTTCTTTGGTTCTACAGGCAGCAATAAGCATGGTATTGATGGCTCCTGCACTCGTTCCGGCAACTTTAAGGAAACGAATTCCAAAGATTTCAAGTGCATAGAGATATCCGACTAAAGCACTTCCCCAAACACCGCCACCTTCCTGTACAAATTCTACATACTGATTGCCTTCTGCATCGAGAATGTCTGAAAATTCTTTAGTGGAAATGTTTTCATGTAAAGCACTCAGCTTTTCTTTTGATTCCTGAGAAAGTACGTCGTCCTCAAGGATTTTTTGAAGGATTTCGGTTTTCATGATTTTGGTTTGGTGTTTTTATTTAGTTTTCTCTCGCTGATTTAACTGATTTAGCAGATTAATTATTAAAAAATCTGCGCCGCTATCTGTAAAATCTGCGAGAGATAATTTATTTATAACCGCTTACATTTTTAAAGATCGTCTAAACTATTAATAAAATTGTTACCATTGTTTTCTCCTCGCATAAATAAATGTACAAATCACAATGGCAGCCATTAGACCAAGCGTATAATAATATCCGTGCTGTGTACGAAGTTCGGGCATATTATCAAAGTTCATTCCGTACAAACCGGCAATAAAAGTGATTGGTAAAAAATAAACCGAATAGATTGCTAATACTTTCATCACTTGGTTCGCTTTCTGGTCAGACAATGCCAGAAACATCGAAATTAAGTTGGTAATCTGAATATTCAAATGATCAAAATCGGCTACGACATCTTTTTGTTTATCCTTTAAATCAACGACTTCAGAGTCTTCAAGGTTTAGTAATCTAAACTTATCAATTGCGTCATTTGAAATCGTTAAAACCCTTGAGTTTAATCCTGATTTTCTTTTCAATTTATAGAGTCTTCTGATTTGGATGGTATGATTGGTATTTTTAAGGAAAATTTCGTTTTCGATATTATCCATCGTTTCAAAAAGACTTAGGGCTTCATCATCAAAACTTTTCATAATGACCAAAGAAATCATCAGTGCTATTTTATGGGTATGTACTTTATCCTGGCTTTCTGTAAGTGCTTTTTTAGTTTCCGTGATACTTTTTGCTTTCATCCTATGTACCGTGATGATGGTTTTTTCTAAAAGGAAAATCCCGATTTTTGTACTGATGTCGCTGATGCTGTTGAGGTTTTTGCGTTCGAGCTCTGTACTTTCGCGCAGAAGAAAGAATTTCACATTTCCGTCTTCCTCATATTTGGGCAAATGATTGGGATCTAAAGTGTCTTCCAAAAGGAGATTATTGATCTCATATCTCTCATGAAGGTACTTCATATCTTCGTCCGTAGGTGCTTCTACGTCTATCCATTCGCATCCCGAATCTCTGTAAATTGTATTGATAGGCATAAAGTAAAAATACTATAAATTTTAAAAAAACCTATGTGTAAAATAAAGTTTTATCTTTACCAAAATTAAACAAACTATATGATTAAAAGTACAATAAAAGGAATCGGATTTCACGTTCCGGATCATGTTGTCACCAATGATGATTTAGCAAAATTAATGACCACCAATGATGAGTGGATTACAGAGCGAACGGGCATCAAAGAGCGCAGACACAGAATCAACAGAAATGATGCTCAGGAAACAACAGCATTTCTTGGTTTTAAAGCTTCTGAAAAAGCACTTCAACAGGCTGATTTAACGGCAAAAGATATTGATTACATTGTTTTTGCAACGCTTTCACCGGATTATTATTTCCCTGGTTGCGGCGTTTTGCTTCAGGATATGTTGGGCTGTGATACGATCGGAGCTTTGGATGTGAGAAATCAGTGTTCAGGTTTTGTATATGCGATGAGTGTTGCCAATGCTTTCATAAAATCAGGAACGTATAAAAATATTCTGGTTGTAGGAGCTGAAGTTCATTCTTTCGGACTTGATTTTTCGGATGAAGGAAGAGGAGTTTCTGTAATTTTCGGAGATGGAGCAGGAGCCATTGTGCTTTCTGCATCTGAAGATGAAAACGCAGGAGATATTTTAGCCATGAATATGCATTCTGAAGGCAAATATGCCGATGAATTGTGTACACAGTTTCCCGGATCTAAATACGGATGGAGTGACAGAATGAGAAAGGAGCCTGAAAATGTAACCGACAAAGAAGTTTATCCGATCATGAACGGAAATTTTGTATTCAAACATGCAGTTACAAGATTCCCGGAAACAATGATGGAAGCGTTAGATAAAGCAGGGAAGACGGTTGAAGATCTTGATATGTTTATTCCGCATCAGGCGAACTTGAGAATTGCTCAGTTTGTTCAGCAGAAATTTGGTTTACCGGATGAAAAGATTCACAATAACATTCAGAAATACGGAAATACAACGGCGGCTTCTATTCCGATTGCTTTGAGTGAAGCGATAGAACTTGGCAAGGTCAAAAGAGGAGATCTGGTGCTTTTGTCTGCTTTTGGAAGTGGATTTACCTGGGGAAGTATTTTGTTTGAATACTAATTCTCTTCTTTTGTCTTGAAACAAAAGTTCAAGACTGGAAACTCAGGCTAAAAATAAATTTACTCACTAAAAATTCTAAAACTTGCGCAAATTTTAAGTTAGTTCTTCAGTTTAAGATTTGTGTCGCGCTTCAAACAGCAGAATTTTCTTAACGCTTATAAAGTTTATTTTTTTAACGCCTTCGCTTCCTAGGTCAATAAAATAAAAAAATCCGCTGAAATTTATTTCAGCGGATTTTTTTATGATTTAAATTAAAGCTTATAAACTCTTCAATATTTTTTCTGTGTCTGCAGTATCTTGACCTGACGCTTTTCCTAGCGCGATAGACTTTTCAGCCCAAAGTTTAGCATTTTTCTTGTCACCAACTTTGTTGTAAAGATTAGCTAACGTATCTGTGTTAGCATAATTTTCATTTTTCTTTACAGATTCCTGAGCCCATTTTACAGCAGTTTCAAGAGAAGATTTTGTGTTGACGTTTTCAAAGAAATTCCATGCTAATGAATTTAATTCTTCTGAGCTTGCTGCAGAATAATCCTTGTAAAGATCAAGAGTCATTTTCTCATAGGTTGCAAAATCTTTGTCTTTTAGAGCTCTGTTTGATTTTGCTTTCTTCAATAGTTTTTCAGATTCTTCTTTTGTCAAAAACTTCTGAGTTTCAGCATAAAAATAAGCATCGTTCCATTTTTTTGTATCTGCGCTGTACGTTTTTTTCATGATCGTAGTCAGCTTGATATTTTTATCAACCATCTCGTAACGTTCAGCCGGGAAAACTTTGATGATTTCTTCCTTTTTATTCTGGAATATCTTATACAGAGGACTTTCTGTACTTTGAGTACCTGATAGAATCATCTGCACATCATCTGTGTCTAAAGTTGATTTTGCACTGAAATAGCGCTCTAAAACTCTTCCTGCAAAATCTGCATCATTGTAAATCGTAAGACCTGCAAGGTTTTTCAAAAATTCAGGATCGTTTTCTCCTTTCTCGAATTTTTGTTTTAAAGCTGTCAGTCTTTTGTTCGGATCTCCTGCATCCATTGCAAACTGGATAAAGTCTTTCTCTTCAACGTAACCTAAAGTTCTGTGTACTTCTTCACCGTCACCATTGATAAAGAGATAAGTAGGGAAAGCTCTTACGTTATATTTTTTCGCTAGTTCAATTCCTTCACCTTTCTCCATGTCTATTTTAGCATTGATGAAATTTGCGTTGTAATAATCACCTACCGGTTTCAGTGGGAAAATATTTTTCACCATCAGTTTGCACGGTCCACACCAAACTGCATATGCATCTATAAAAATAAGTTTGTTTTCTTTTTTAGCTTTTGCTAAAAGACTTTTAAAATTGCCTTCCTCAAATTTGATTCCTTGTCCGAAAGCAATCACTGCAAAGAAAAGTAATGATAATATTGCTGTTTTTTTCATGAAATATTTTATTGAATACAAATGTAATAATTATGTCAACATAAGGCTTTATAATTATCAATAATTCAATTCATAAAGTTTAGTTAAAATCTCTGGAAATAATCTGGCTGAAATGGTTTGAAAATAATAAATCCACAGATATTCTGTGGATTCTATCTTATCTCGAACCGCCTACTTTAGTATTCGGACGTGATTCTTTGCTTTCATAATCGGTTGGCTTTTTAACGGTATCGTTTGCCAGATTTGTAGTATCAGCAGCATTTTTTTCGGAGTTTGCTACTGCCGAGTCTCCCAGATGATTTCTCATAGAATCTTTATTGTGGTCAGCTTTAAATTCTTCTCTGTTTTCTTTTTTGTCTGCACAGCTTACAAAGATCATTATTCCTACAGCTGCTCCTATCCATATTTTTTTCATAGTATATTTTTTAATGTTTGTCAATCAAATATAAAAAAATCCGCAGAACTTTCATCTGCGGATTTTCCATTTTCTGATAAGTTTTTATCTGGTTGCAGGAGCTGCCGCAGTATCAACTTTCATAGTATCTGCAGGCATTGCAGTTGTCATCGTATCAGCAGCGGGTGGTGCTGCAGCCTGCATAGTGGTATCTACCATGGTAGAATCTGTACTACTCGATGACATCTGTTTTTCTTTTGTTCCGCAGCTCGCTGCAACAAATCCTATTCCTAAGGTTAATAACAATAGCTTTTTCATAATATTTATTTTTATGGGTGTATAACGGTGTATTCAATAACTATTCCGAAATTTTCCATTTTATGATTAATTAATTATAAAAACATTAAATAATTGTTAAATTCAGACAAAGTGAAAGCCCCGAACTATTTCGAGGCTTTACTTATTCTAAAAGAAAATTTCTTATCTAAAAAATAATTATCCTAAATATGGATATTTGTAATCTTTAGGTGAGACGAAAGTTTCTTTGATGCTTCTTACAGATGTCCATCTTAGTAAGTTCATTTTAGAACCGGCTTTATCATTTGTTCCTGAAGCTCTTCCTCCACCGAAAGGTTGCTGTCCTACAACTGCACCTGTTGGTTTGTCATTGATATAGAAGTTTCCTGCTGCATTTTCCAAAGCTTTGAATGCTTCTTCTGTTGCGTATCTGTCTTGTGAAAATACAGAACCCGTCAATGAATATGGAGAAGATGAATCCACGATTTTAAGTGTTTCTTTCCAATCCTGATCTTCGTAAACATAAACCGATAAGATAGGTCCGAAAATTTCTTCAACCATACTTTCGTATTGAGGATCAGTAGTTTCAATTACTGTAGGACTTACAAACCATCCTTTCGAATCATCACATTTACCACCGATGATTACATTAGCGTTGCTTGATGCTTCCGCTCTTTCGATATACCCTTTGCATTTTTCGAATGAATTTTTGTCGATTACCGCATTCACAAAATTAGAAGGATCTTCAGGGGAACCAATTTTGATGGAAGCGATCTGTGTTTCCATTACTTTTTTCACGTCTGCCCAAAGCGATCTTGGAATATAAGCTCTTGAAGCTGCAGAACATTTCTGTCCTTGATATTCAAATGAACCTCTTACTAAACCTGTTGCTACAGCTTCTACGTTTGCGGAAGGGTGAGCGATCACGAAATCTTTACCACCAGTTTCTCCAACAATTCTCGGATATGTTCTGTAATTATGAATATTATCACCAATCATTTTCCACATTCCCTGGAAAACTTTTGTTGAACCTGTAAAGTGAAGTCCTGCAAAATCTCTGTGTGCTAAAACTTTCTCAGCAGTTTCTTTTCCGTCGGTAAAAATCATATTGATAACTCCTGCAGGAAGTCCTGCTTCGATTAAAACATCCATAATTACTTTTGCGGAATAAATCTGCTTATCTGAAGGTTTCCAAACCACAACATTTCCGAGCATTGCCATACAAGCCGGCAAGTTTCCTGAAATTGCTGTAAAATTGAATGGAGTAACTGCGAAAACGAATCCTTCCAATGGTCTGTATTCTACACGATTCCAGATTCCTGCGTCAGAAACTGGTTGCTCAGAATACATTTCTGTCATGAATTCTACGTTGAATCTTAAAAAATCAATGAACTCACAAGCCGCATCAATTTCTGCCTGATGAACATTTTTAGACTGTCCGATCATCGTTGCAGCGTTGATGACATCTCTGTAAGGTCCTGCCAAAAGATCAGCAGCTTTTAAGAAAATCGCAGCGCGGTGTTCCCAACCCAATTCGTTCCATTTTTTCTTTGCAGCTAATGCAGAATTGATGGCATCGTCTACGTGCTGCATTGTTCCTCTGTGATAAAATCCGAAATCGTGAGCGTGATCCTGAGGAGACTGAAGCTGTACTTTATCATCAGTTTTTACTTCTTTACCATTGATAACCATTGGAATCTCAATTTTTTGTGCCCACATTTTTTTGTACTGAGCGATCAGAGATTTTACTTCCTGAGAACCAGGCTCGTAAGAATTTACCGGTTCGTTTACTGCAAATGGTACTTGCGAAATTGCTTTTGACATATTACGTTGTATTATTTTATAGTTTGCTAAGGATACAAATTTACAACTTTTATTCAAGTCTGCTGTCAATTTTGGAAAGACTGAATTGATCTTTATCCTAAAGGACTTCGGTTCCCAAATAATATAAAAAACCATTTCATTTGTTCAGAAGTAACCTGATTTAGAGAATAAAAATCGCTCAACAATATTGTAATATCTGAGTTATTGAAAAACAATAAATTTTAGGAACTAAAATCTTATTTAATCCCTAAAATTTTAAATTTCAATTAAATACATGATGCCGGGAAATATTTTTCTGTTTTGAATATTTTTAGGTCTGATATTTGTATCTCTAGTTCAAACTCAATGACCACTTTATATTTATGAAAAAATTATTTTTGAAACACTCATTCTTTTACACTCTGTTATTTTTGTTATTCATTACTTCTTGTAAGAAAGACAACGAAAAAATAAGCGACCAACAACAAAATACTTCTTCAGAAACTGTATCGGACGATGAACAGTCAGATTCCGTAGCAACAAAAGCTGAAGTGAAAGAATCTGCACCACCTGCAATACAGGAAAATGGTTTTTATAACGCATTTCCAATTCCAAAAAATAAAAAGCAAAGAGATTCTCTATATGCAATTTTCAGTAAGAAATATACTGAAAGAGAGCGTTATGCAATTTTAGCATTAAACAGATTAGACTCAAAAAGCAAATGGAATTCTGATACATTGGTTGTTCCTGCAAAAATAGATACCACTTTGATGGCTTATTCACCTTTTCCTATGCAGCTCGATGTGTTGAGTGATGTGAAGAAATTCGTGGTTTTTTCATATCCAATTCAGGCTTATGCGGTGTATTCCAACGGAGCTTTGGTGAAATGGGGACCTACAAGCATGGGTAAAAAAACAGCTCAGACAACGAGAGGTTTGATGTTTGCCAACTGGAAAAAGAAATTAGCGATCTCCACAGTAAAAAGCGAGTGGAAACTACCTTACAATTTTAATATTCACAATACAGGCGGAATCGGATGGCATCAATATGATCTTCCGGGGTATCCTGCATCACATTCTTGTTTGAGATTATTAATGAATGACGCAAAATGGTTATATAATTATGCAGATACATGGATTTTGAATCCCGGCGGAGCAACCAAAAAAGCAAATGGTACTCCGGTTATCGTTTTCGGAGATTATCCGTGGGGAAAAAGAAAACCGTGGAGAAATCTTTTAAACGACCCGAATGCAAATAATATTTCTGTTGAAGAAATGACTAATCTTATCAAACCTCACGTTGAGAAAATGGTTGCTGAGCAAACTAACCGAGAAAAAGTTGCAGATTCCATACAAGCCGCTAAAGCTATGGAAGTAAAGGCTCCGACTGAAGAACCGGAAGTTTCCAACTAAATTTTCTTTTCAAACTGAAGTGTAGATTCTTCTGCAAATTTTCTGAGTTTTTTCATCTCATCTTTTGCTTTGTTCTGTCCGAATCTTGCTGCGGCGTAGGTTGCAGCAATACAAAACAGCATAACAAAAGAAGCATTCAGAGCCCATGGATATTCGAAGCTTTTGATTTGTTTTTCGACATAATACATAGTGAAAAATGTCATCCACAAAATTGAAAAAAGGAAATAAAGAAACATAAAGAATGTCCAGACTGCAGAGCTCGGGCCAAAAACTCCGCGAATCACAGTTTGGTCGTCTTCAATTTCTGTACGAAGTGACAACCGGGGTTTCCAATAATTATCGTATTCTGTTTCTACACAAATTGTTGCCATCTCTTTGTTGATGTTTCCTGAAAATTCACCTTTGTGTTCTGCAAGATATTTTTTCAGATTTTCTGCGTAGGTTTCTTTACTCAGGTGGGTAAACATCTTGAATCTCGGGCGGTTTCTTATTTTATCTAATGTGGTTTCCTCTGTCTGCATATTATTCTTGGTAAGGGATTGGGTCTTCTAATCTAAAACTCAGGCGAAGTTCCTGATTTTTTCTCAGAATAACCATATTTATTGTTTTGCCTTCCTCAGATTTCATCATTTCCATGATTTTGTGAAGAGTCATTTCCGAAGTTTTTCTTCCGTTAATTGAGACTAATTGATCTTCTTTCTTTAAACCGGCTTTGTGAGCCGGTGAATCTTTCCGCACACCGGCAATAGAAAATAATGGTTTCAAGACAAATTTATATTGTAAACTGTTGTTGATCAATTCAACACCTTTTGTGCCATTGTCTTTTCTTTTGGTTTCCAGATTGACGAGATCTTTTTCCCACTGCATTCCATCCTGCTGAAAATCTAAACCGCTCATGTTAAAATGAAAAGGATCATCATAATTTCCGTTTTTCTTTAGATATAATTTTTGATTCGGATAATCAAAAGCTGCTGTAAATCTTCTCATAATCTCGCCTCCTACAGAACCTTTTCTCTCCCCAACCAAATTCACATGCTGGATGGAGAACTCATCAGGCATTGCTGTCAGTGGTTTCACAAATTGAAAACCGCCTAAATAAAAATTGTGAATCCTGCTTCTTTTGCCATAAATATCTCCATTAAAACCTCTTCCAAGAAAATCATCAATATTGGGACGGTTGTAAACGAAATTTTTGATCAGAGCAGGGAAGAGCCAGATCGCATCACTGTTTCCTAAGTCTATTAAAAGTTTTGAGCTTTTTCTTTCATTTGTCATCTCGACATCAGTAAAAATGTAAGGTTTATTTCTTTCAATAGAAATCGGAAGTTCATTAAACTTTTTTATTTTTTTCCTGAATATTTCTCTATCCTGATAAACCGTAATTTTTTTTGAGGTATAATCAATCACAACCGGATGATTTTTAAAGAAATGGTATCCTATAATGCCATTTACCGGAATCCCGACATGAGACGAAATATTAAAATCCTGATCCAGAATAATAAATAATGTAAAAGAATCATTAATGAAATGCTTTCCGATTTTTCCAAGATTATGATCAGATTTGAATCCTTCAATACTTTCACTTCCTCCCAATCCGGAAAATTTCATTTTTTCTAATGGTGAAAGTTTCATTTCTTTATTTTCGAGACTGAAAATAGTCGTTTCGGCAACTCCGGTATCCAGCAAAAAAGTGAGTTCAGCACCGTTTACCGTGACCGGAATAAAAATTAAATTGTTGATCAGCTTAAATGGTATAACTACTTTTTTAGCATCTTTTAATTCAAAACTATTTTGTGCACTCGTAAAAATGCTGAAGAAAAGAATGAATAAAAGCTGGAAGAATTTCATCTAATGAAAGTAGTAAAATAAATCGTACAGAAATACAAAAAATTCTCAAATTGTTGAGAATGTTTTAAAATGATGAATGAATTTGCTTTTATTTCGAAAAGAATTCCATCAAATCAATATAATTTTTTTGATTGACTCCGTGACCGCTCATGTATTCTCTGAACGTGAAATAGCAGCTTAAATCGTACAAAAGATCGGCAGCTTTTCTTCCCCATTCCATCGGAATAATGGCATCGTCAGTTCCGTGAGAAACGAAAAATCGTAGTTTTTCCAATTTCTTTTTATCTTTTACAATGTCTGTCAACAATTTTTCTTCAGGATAGCTGCTGAGACAGGCAATATAATTGAAAAGATCAGGATATTTTAGTGCTAAACTGTAACATAAAATCCCACCTTGGCTAAATCCGCAGAGATGTGTTTTGTTTTCGGTGAGTCCATATTTGTTGGTGATCGCCATGATGTTTTCCAGAATGCTTTCTAATGCTTCCTTTGCCTGATCAATATCTATAAACTGTTCAGGATTATTAAAATCGATATCAAACCACGAGTAACCTTCAAATTGAGTTGCTTTGGGAGCCCGGAAACTTACCAGAATCCAGTCAGCAGGAAGGCTTTCTCTGAAACTGAACAAATCCTGCTCATTGCTGCCATATCCATGAAGCATAAAAAGAATAGGTGTTTTTGAAGTAATATTTTCCGGTTCTCTTACGATGTAATCTAAATTCATATAATTAGGAATCTATTTTTATTATTATTTGAAATCGCTTTATTCTGAAGATATTTCTGATGGTTATCTTCGGGCGATCTTAAGGGACAAAGATAGTTAATATTGATTTATTTTAGTTTCAAAAGGCAAATGATGAAGATTCAAATTTTAGGATTAAACAGTCTCAGAATCTTTTATTGATTTGATATTGTTTGTAAATCTTTATTGGAAAATTTTCATAAAAGTTATTTTTATATTGATAAAAAACCTATATTTGAAACATTAAAAATCTATTTGGAGAAATGAAGCAAATTTACACATCAAAAAAATTACATAGACTTTCTTTTTTAGTAGTCGCATTATTTTCGGTTATTTCTGTTATGAATTCTTGTAAAGAAGATGACGAAGACGACTTTCAGGAATATTTGGTGCAATTTGAAGTAAAGGCAACAAAAGGAACAGGATCGGGAGATCCGGTTTTGAAAACGATTGTTACACAAGTAGGAGTAAGTCAGAATACGACTTTTGATCCACCGGGAGTAAGTTGGAAAAGTGACGAGTTTTTTGTGAATTCCAGCCAGTCTCAGCTTAATCTTGATGCGAATGCAGTTTTGCCAAATGCAGATTCTCAATTGATCGTTACTCTTTATGTTGATGGTGTAGTTGCTAAATCTGATACTGCTACAGGATCAGGAACACAAGATGCATCTATTGACCACAGCTTCTTAGAATTATAAAAAATAAAAACAAAAATATAAAAACCGCCGATTGGCGGTTTTTTGTTTTGTATATCTTTAAAGAAATTAAATTACTTTTACAATAAATTGGTTTCTCTTACCTTTTTGTAGTAGAAGGAATTTACCATCCACAAAATCGTTTTCACTAATAGTAAAAGAAGCATTTACTTTTTGTTTGTTCACAGAGATTGCATTTCCTTTCAATTCTCTCTGAGCTTCACTTTTAGATTTTAAGAAATTTGATTCGGACAGTAAATCAACTATATTTAAACCTATGATATTAGTCTTTTGCATTTCAGCATTAGGAATTCCGTCAAAAATTTCTGCAAATATTTGCTCATTCATATCATCCATTCCTTTACTGAATAAAATTTCAGAAGCTCTCAGAGCCTTTTCATATTCCTCTCTTCCGTGAACCCAAACAGTGATTTCTTCAGCCAATTTTTTTTGAAGTTTTTTCTCGTGTTCTGCTGTTTTATGTTCTTCGATTAGGTTTTCAATTTCTTCTTTGCTTAAAAAAGTATAAAATTTGATGAATCTTTCAGCATCGACATCAGTTGCATTTAACCAAAATTGGTAGAATTTATAAGGTGAAGTTTTCTTTTTGTCTAACCAGTAGTTTTCTCCGCTTTCAGATTTTCCGAATTTTGAACCGTCAGCTTTTGTAATCAATGGAACTGTCAATGCAAATGCTGTTCCCTGAGCTTTTCTACGGATCAATTCTGTTCCTGTAGTAATATTTCCCCATTGATCGGAACCTCCCATCTGAAGTTTTACGCCATTGCTTTGGTATAAATGTAAAAAGTCATATCCCTGAATTAATTGGTAAGTAAATTCTGTAAAACTCATTCCGTCAACACCTGCTTCTCCGGAAAGTCTTTTCTTCACAGAATCTTTTGCCATCATATAATTGACAGTGATGTTTTTACCCACATTTTTAGCAAAATCAAGAAAAGAAATATTTTTCATCCAATCGTAATTGTTCACCAATTCTGCTTTGTTGGTTTCGTCACCTTCAAAATTTAAAAATCTTGAAAGCTGGTTTTTCAGGCAGTCAACATAATGTAAAAGGGTTTCTTCATCAAGAAGATTTCTCTCTGCGGATTTCCCCGAAGGATCGCCAATCATTCCCGTTGCACCACCAACCAAAGCAATCGGTTTGTGACCGTGTTGCTGAAAGTGAGCCAGAATCTTAATCTGAATAAGACTTCCGATATGTAAAGAATCTGCGGTAGGATCAAACCCGATATAGGCAGTGGTCATCTCCTTATTCAGTTGATCATCGGTTCCGGGCATCATGTCAGAAAAAAGACCTCGCCATTTCAGTTCTTCAATAAAAGAGTTCATTATTTTTTGTTTAAAATTTAAGGTGCAAAGATAAGTAAATTATGGAATGTGAAATAAACGGACTGTTTCTGCAGGGAAGTTTAAATCTCTAATTTTAATTTCTTAAATTTTTTAATTCTTTATCTTTTAATTTTAATAAATTTGTTTATAATGAAAGACGGACAATTATTTTCGCTCATCCAAAAAGCAAAGGAAAAAGACCAAAAAGCCCAGACAAAACTCATCAATGTTTTTTGGGTAGATGTTTTCTCTTTTGTAATGAAAAAAGTACATGATGAAAATGATACTGATGAAATTACCGTCAATGTTTTTTCAAAAGTTTTATCGAAGTTGGATATGTATGATCCTCATTTCCAGTTTAAAACCTGGATTCTGACGATTGCCCAAAACACAATTATTGATTTTTGGCGAAGAAAAAGCAGGGAAAATCAGGATCCTACTGAAAATTTGGATGAAGTAAAAAATCATTATGCAAAATCTCCTGAAGAATTGATGATTTCTGACGAAGAACAGAAAAAAATTATCAAAACTATTGAGTCTTTAGATGGCAATTATCAGGATATCATTAAGTTAAGATTTTTTGAAGAAAAAAGTATCAAAGAGATTGCTGAAGAATTGGGTATTTCTGTTGCCAATACAAAAGTTCGTGTAATGCGCGCTAAAAAGGTCTTGGCTGAATTGTTGAAAGATAACGAGTTTGAGGATAATTAAAGTCAAGATATTATAGTTCTATTTATAAAGTTTGTCATTCCGGAGGAATCTCAATAAAATGTTAAAACAAAATTTAGATTCCTCCGAAATGACACATGAATGTTATAAATATACTTTTTCTTTAGTCTTAGGAAGCAAAATTTCTCTTTGTTTTCTCTGATTTCTGTTTTGAAGATTAATTTTCAATCCCTTTTTTACAAAAGTTTCCTTTTTAGATTTACCGTATTCCGATGTATTTTCAACTTCTTTTTCAAAATTAAGTTGCCCCGTCGAAAGATTAAATTCTACGTTTGAGAAATATTCTTCAGGCTTTCCATAAGTAGAATCATAACCAATTAATTCAAAACGTCCGTTTTGAAATCTGTATTTATCTGTATATCCCCATTTCCAACTGCTTCCGCCGGCTTGGGTTATCTCCAGAATTCCTTTTTTTATCTGGGTGTCCTGATAAGGATCGCCCATCATTCCGCCGCCATTGCTTTCAATAATTGCATTTCTAGATTTTTCCAGGATTGTCCATTTTCCGTTATTTATTTTCAGGATCTGAATTTCACGGATATTCCCTATGTCGGTTGTATCTTTTGTATTGTAAATAATCACTTTTTCAGGAATTTTATCGCCATCCAAATCACCGTCAATCGATTCAATTATCGTTGAACCTGCGGGTTGAAATTCTTTTTGAGCAAAAAAAAATGTACTGAAAATAACAGATAGAAAGCAGAAGGTTGTCTTCATAAGAAAAAAGTATGGTCTAAAATTACGAAATTATATGTTTCATCAATGTCTGTCTTCGATTGTTTCGATAAAAAATTCACTAACTTTGAAGCTCAATTTGAGAAATAAATGGAGAATTTAGTGCAGGATACTACCGTTCAGAAACCAAAATGGATTCGTGTAAAACTTCCTACAGGAAAGAATTACAGAGAACTTCGCACCTTGGTTGATAAATATAAATTAAATACCATTTGCCAAAGCGGAAGCTGCCCGAATATGGGAGAATGTTGGGGAGAAGGAACGGCAACTTTCATGATTTTGGGGAATATCTGTACCAGAAGCTGCGGATTTTGTGGGGTAAAAACCGGAAAACCAATGGATGTTAACTGGGACGAACCGGAAAAAGTGGCTCGTTCGATCAAATTAATGAAAATCAAACACGCAGTTTTGACTTCTGTTGACCGTGATGATTTGAAAGATATGGGTTCAATTCTTTGGGGTGAAACTGTAAATGCTGTAAGAAGAATCTCTCCCGGAACTACAATGGAAACTTTGATTCCTGATTTTCAGGGATTAACAAAGCATTTAGACAGAATGGTTGATGTAGCACCGGAAGTAATCTCTCATAACATGGAAACAGTGAAACGTCTGACTAGAGAAGTAAGAATTCAGGCAAAATATGAAAGGAGTCTTGAAGTTTTACGATATTTGAAAGAAGCCGGACAGAATAGAACGAAAACCGGATTGATGCTTGGCTTGGGAGAAAATAAAGATGAAGTTTTTCAGACCATTGAAGACATCAGAAATGCGAATGTAGATGTGATTACAATGGGGCAGTATTTGCAGCCGACTAAAAAACATTTGCCTGTGAAAAAATTCATTACTCCTGAAGAATTCGATGAGTTTGGTGATTTTGCAAGAAGTTTAGGTTTCAGACACGTTGAAAGTTCGCCTTTGGTAAGAAGTTCTTATCACGCAGAAAAACATATTCACTAAAATATAAATCGCTTCAATTTTTGGAGCGTTTTTTTTATGGTTAAAGATTAAATAGAGTCAAAGGTATGTTTGTCATTCTTTAGGAATCTAGACTCCTTTTATTCAAATTATTATTTTAAAATCATTGCTTAGATTCCTAGGGAATGACAACTAGAGAAATTATAGTTTTATTTAAAATCAACCCTCGACTTTATTCAAATGCTTTTTCTTAAAAGCTGTTGGTGTTTCTCCGATATAATTTTTAAATAATTTATTGAAATAAGAAAGACTTTCAAAACCTACCTGAAAAGAAACTTCAGAAATACATAAATTCTGCAACAGCAACATTTTTGCCTGATTGATTCTGTAATGATTTACAAAATCTGTAAATGTCATATTGGTCTGCTTTTTAAAGTACCGGCAAAATGCAGGTGTACTTAGGCTTACCATTTCGGCAATTACATTCACATTAGGATTTTTATCGTAGTTTTCATTGATGTAATCATAGATGGTTCCCATTCTTATTTTATCATTTAAAAACCATTTTACACGCGTATCTTCCTTATTCAGCTCCTTTACTTCGGTCGACTGTGAGAGAATCTGCAAGACTTCTATCAAAGCAATAAGAGATTCAAAATGATTTTTTTGTTTAATGAGATGAAGTTTTTTTGCAACATTTTTTTTCGTTTCTCCAAAAAATGATAATCCTAAGTGAGAGCGGTCTAGAAGTTTTTTAATATCATCAAATTCAGGAACCGGAAGAATGATTTCCTGCATAAAATTTTCTTTAAGCTGTAAAACGACCTGTTTGTATTCAGTTTCAATTCCATAATCAAAATTCAGGTGCGGTACATTAGATCCTACCAAAAGAAGATCACTTTGCATAAAAGCTGAAATATCTTTTCCCACATGACGGATTCCGCTGAGAGCTTCTACATAAACCAATTCAATTTCGGGATGGTAATGCCAGAAAAAACAATGCCTCATTGAAGGTTCAAAAATTTTAAAAGACTTTCCTTCTTCAAAATCAATGTTTTCTTTTTGAATTTTCATTACGTTCTATTTTGATTGATTTGATACTGTAAATTTATTCAAAATTGTCAATATAGAGCAATTATTTATCATCTCAGAACAAATAAAAACCATTATTTCTCTCGAATTTTGCATTTTGAAATAGGAAAGAGATGTTTGATAAAAGAATTTTGCCATTGGCAATTGGTGGTTTGGCGATCGGGACTACAGAATTTACAATTATGGGATTGCTTCCAGATGTAGCAAAGACTCTGCAGATCACCATTCCGCAAGCGGGACATTTGATTGCTGCATATGCTTTGGGAGTCGTTATTGGGGCGCCTGTACTGATTGGGTATTCGGTAAAGTTTCCCCCTAAAAAAGTTCTGATTGTACTTATGGTTATTTTTACCGTTTTTAATGCACTTTCAGCAATTGCTCCGGATTATCATTCGATGTTGATCATCAGATTTTTATCAGGTCTGCCTCATGGAGCATTTTTCGGAGTAGGAACTGTAGTTGCGTCAAGAATGGCAGGAAAAGGCAGAGAGGCACTCTACATTTCATTAATGTTTACCGGGCTTACTGTTGCTAATCTTGCAATGGTTCCTTTGGTTACTTATATTGGTCATGAATTTCACTGGCGCTGGTATTTTGCGATTGTGGGCGTAATTGGTCTTGTTGCTTTATTGGCTTTAAAACTCTGGCTTCCCGTAATGGAAAAAAAAGAAGACAGTCATTTCCTGGAAGAATTAAAATTCCTGAAAGGTAAACAATCGTGGTTGATTTTGATGATTACGGCAATCGGGTTTGGCGGATTGTTTACATGGTTCAGCTACATAACGCCTTTAATGACTGTCGTCTCAAAAATTGAAAGCAGTTACATGGCTTACGTAATGATTCTTGCAGGTAGTGGAATGGTTGCAGGGAATTTGGCCGGAGGTTTTCTTTCAGATAAACTTGGTCCGGAGAAAACGTGTGTACTGTTGCTTTTTCTGATGATGTGTTCTTTATCAGGGGTGTTTTTATTTTCAGAATATCAAAGTATTTCTTTGGTTTTAACCTTTATCTGTGGAGCATTGTCGATGTCTGTTGCAGCTCCTATTAACATCATGATGATGAAAGCGGCGCCAAAAAGCGAAATGATGGCAGCTGCTTTTATGCAGGCAGCATTCAATATTGCCAACGCAATTGGTGCGTTTTTGGGCGGGATACCTTTAGAATACGGTCTGTCCTACAATTATCCGGCACTTGTAGGAGTTGGTATGACGGTGATAGGATTAGTGATAAGTATTGTTTACATGAATTTATACAGGTCATCAAAAGAAAATAAGATTGCAACGGAATGCATTACCTGTGATCAATAAAAAAGAGAAGCTCTCACTTCTCTTTCTGCTAACTAACTTTCAACTTCATTTCCGTTTTGACACCAATATAAAGCATTATAAAGGTTTTCTTTCGGAAAAGATTTAAATTCTCCGGGCATCAGAACACTGAAAATGTCAGTAAAATTCTTTACGCCTTCTTTGTCTGTTACAATGGCTGCTCTGTTCCATTTGGTGATGTTTTTTATTCCCAAAAGTGCATCCTGAAGCCATGCTCCCATCGTGAAATTACTCAGATCTGTATCCAGGTAAAGCAGATAGTTCAATTCATCAAATTTTTCTACTTTGCTTTTCACATAAGGAATTACAAGATTTTCAAAATCTTCTTTGGTTACGTCACCGGTTGCATTGAATGCGGCTACATTTTCCGGAGCATCATTAATAATTGATATCATATTTTAGATTTTAAATGGTTTGGTGATTTTAATTTATCAATAATTAAACCAGAATCAAATAATTCCCTATTAAGGCGCAGTTATTGATTGTGTTTTTAAAAATATTTCTATGGACCTGAAATCTAACGAACCTTTCTGGCTTTTAAAAAATGGCCTTATTTCTTCTTATCCCTCCCTGAAATTTGATGAAGAATGTGATGTTCTTATCATTGGTGGCGGAATTACAGGAAGCCTCATTGCCCATCAAATGATAAAAGACGGATACCAAACCATTTTGATTGATAAGCGTGAAATCTGCAACGGCAGTACATCGGCAACAACTTCAATGTTGCAGTATGAGATAGACACTCCGTTATACGAATTGATTGAAATGATAGGCGAAAAAGGTGCGGTAGAAAGTTATAAAGCGTGTTCGAAATCCATAGATGATCTTGAAAAAATAACGAAAGAAATAAAGGCAAGATCAGGTTTTAAAAGAAAACAGTCTTTATATTTTGCATCGAAAAAGAAAGATGCGATCTGGCTTGAAAAAGAATATGAAATAAGAAGGAAAGCAGGATTTGATGTAAACTGGTTGGGAGATAAAGATATTGAAGAAAAATTTGGTTTTCAAAATACCTATGGAGGGATTTTATCTAAACAGGGCGCAAGTATTGATGCCTTTAAATTTGCGCATGAGCTGTTAAGATTTAATACCAATAAAGGTTTGAAAATTTTTGACAAAACAGAAATGAAATCGGTTAAATATCTTAGAGATCATAATCTTGCATTGACGACCGATGGATTTAATATCAAAGCGAAAAAAATAATTTACTGTGTAGGCTACGAAAGTAAAGCAATGATTAATGAGCATTTTGTTAACCTGAAAAGCACCTTTGCAATTGTTTCTGAAATTGATAAAAATAAATTTAAAAATATTGAGAATACTCTCGTCTGGAACACCGATGATCCTTACATCTACATGCGTTCCACAGATGATGAACGACTTTTGATAGGTGGCGGCGATGAAGACTTTTCTGATCCTGAAAAACGTGACGAAATGTTGCACAAAAAAGAAAAAGAAATTCTCAAAAATCTTAAAAGAATAAAGCCAGATTATCCGTTCTATACCGATTTTATCTGGGCAGGAACTTTTGGTGAAACTAAAGACGGACTTCCGTATATCGGCACACATGAAAAGTTTAAAAACTCCTATTTTGTTTTAGGATTTGGAGGGAACGGAATTACTTTTTCAGTAACCGGAATGGAAATGACTTCTGCTTTTATGAAAAATAAACAACACAAACTTTCTGAATATTTTAAATTTGGGAGATAATTTACTTTAAATTTTTCCGGGTTAAAAAAATCACTGAAAAAGTTTCGGGGCTAGGCGAAGCCTAGCCCCGAAACAAAAAAATAATAAACTAAGCATTTTATTTACAAATCTAAGTTTGTACCCAGTACCAGAATCGAACTGGTACATCTTACGATACTAGAGTTTGAGTCTAGCGCGTCTACCAATTCCGAGTATTCTTGGCTAAGTCGCTATTTAAGTAGAAACTAAAAACTATACCCGTTTTTCTTACCCAATTCCAAAATAGATCTCTCGATTGCCTTTCCCAAATCATCACTTTCAGTACTTCCACGCTTTTTCATTTCAGCGTCGATGAAAGATTGTCTTTGTTTAGCAAGAATTTCAATTTCTCTCTGAATTTTATCCCGGTCTGCAGATTTTTGAGCTACAATTTTATTAATTTCATCTCTGCTTTTTCCTTTCAGTTCAGAAGGTAATTCTTCCTCTTTTATTGATGAAATATAGCTTTTGTCTTTTTCAACTTTATCCACCAAATCCCAATGATCGTTTTTGTACGCATTTTTCTTAGACTTACTTACGGCTCTTTCCACAGCATTAGAAGCCGACTGAGATTCTGCATTCACGTCCTGAACAGCCTGTTTGTTTTTCATTTCAGAACCACGGTTTCCGTAAGAAATGTACGTGTCATTCAGTTTAGAATTGTATTGTGAAATTTTCACATCATAAGGTGTCTCAATATAAATTACTTTTCGATCGCTGTCAATATTGAAAAATTTTCCATCTCCGAGAATTGCCCCGTTTTGCCAGAAGGTTTGAATTCCTTCATCACGGCTTCCGCAGAAAATTGTATTGGTGTAAATATTTTTACTTTTCGCTTTGGCAATCACATCTTTGTAACTGATTTTTCCCTGATCGAAAGGCTCATTGCCTGCAATATAAATCAACTTCATGCTTTTTTCGTTTCCGTCCCAATTCAGATTCATGGAAGCGTCACGAATGACAGCACCACAATATTCATTTCCGCCATTGGTTCTTAAGGCAAAAAGTTTTTCTGAAACCAGATCTAAATCTTGAGTCAATGCTGTAACCTGTCTGATATAATTTTCATCTTTCAACCCATCATTTCCGTATTCGTAAAGAGCAATTTCTACTTGCGGAGCTTGTCCGTTGTATTTTAATGTGGTCAAAGTATTCACGATGTTCCAAAGTCTTGATTTTGCCTGATCGATCAATCCATCCATACTGTTTGACGTGTCCAAGAGCAATGCGACCTGAATTTTATTATCTTTTGAAACCGTAATTGGTGGTTGAGCAGAAATATTACTTTCTACAATTTCTCTCTCGTTGGCTTTGTTGCTACAACGGATGTCTGATATTCTTCCTGCACTTAAAAATGCGGCTACACTTGTGGTGATTGTTAAAAATTTTAAGGTATTCATAACGTATGTTTTTAATAATTGGGAAATATTTTATTTAATTTTCTCTAAAACTCTAAAACTATCTGCTGTAATACTGAATCTGTATTTCCTTCGGATATTTTACCTCATAAGAGAAATTGATTTTATCTGAAGCTCCGCTGTTAATCTTTCTATTCCAAAGAATGCTTCCTGTTTTTTCATCATAAATTCCGTTGCCGATTTCTAAAGATTTCACGGTAATTTTTGAGTTTTCACTTATAGGAAGTTGGTCAAGAATTTCCAGTTCGATGTTTTCTTTTGTATTGTTTCTCACGGTAATTTCATAAGATTCTGTTTCCCATTTGTTGGAGTTGAAAGTTTTCTGTGAAGTTTTATCCTCAAGCTTAATTCTTTTTACAACAATTCTTTCGTTAACGCCCAGAGAAATAGGAAATTCATCTTTTACATAAGTACTTGTGATATTGGTTTTTCCGATATAATTATCTTCAAAATAAATATTGGCTTCACCTGAAATCAAATTTAAATTCTGCCAGTTTTTTACAAATGCCATTAAGAAAACCTGATTGTTCAGCTTTGGAACGGTGTGATATTTATAGTTTGCATCGACTTCTTTCTTATCCAGAATCACATATTGTTCTTTTTCCTGACTGACGATGGTTTGGTTAAATTTCAGTTCGTACAAAATATTCATCTGATTATCAGAAACAGTTGCAACGGGAATCTGACTTGTTGATGCAACTTCTGCACGCATTTGGTAAGAATTGGCAAGAGCAGCTTTTTCTTTTTTCAAATAACCAACGGTTGCATCATCGTAATTGTGAGCCGTATATTCTGCAACATAAAGCGGTAATAAAATCGGCCTGTCTTGATTGTAAGACGGTCGATAAGTGGAAACAAAAAGTTTTACATTGTTCCAGTCTTGTCCGGTTTTTTGATAAATTTTTCCTTTGTAGACAATTTCAAAAGGTTTCTTTGTTGATAAAGCTCTCAAATCGTAAGAGGGAACCCATCCTGCATTAGAAACGATGTAACTTACGCCAAGATTCAGATTCATCTCGTTTTCAGCTAAAATTTCAAGAATAAGCTCTTTTTTATTTTGATTTTTATGCGTTTGTTCTTCGGTAAATTGCTTGTTGATTTTAGCAATACTTTCATCCAATACAGTTTTTTGTTCGTTTAAAAGAAAAACCTGATTGTCAATTTCCAGCATTCTTTTTCTGTAAAATTCTGTTAGTTTGATCAACTGTTCCTGCGGTGTAGATTTATCGTTGGTAGAAACTTTTAAATTATCATTAATGATATTTTGTTCACCGGAAAGATTTTTAATCTGAATAGTAAGCAAATCTACTTGTCTCTGAAATTTTTTCTTTTCATCATTCAGTTTTTTTTCTTTTTCAGAAAGCTCATCATCTTTCAGATAGTTGCTTTGCGGAGTGATCGATAAAAGAGTTGTATTCTTTTCGAGATTTATTTTGTAGGTGTTTTCGTCAAGATCATTGGGAAGGTTGATGATTTTTACAGTGTTTCTTCCTTTTTGCAGAGTCACATTTGTGCTTCCAAAAACTTTTGCACCTTGTAAGAATACAGTTGCCTGTTTTACGTCGATTTCTTTTCTGATTTCCTGAGATTTTAAAAAGGAAACCGAGAGAATTAGTATTAAAAAATAGTGTCGCATTGTTTATTATTTTTTTTGATTTCTAAAGTAAAATTACCTTCTAAATTTTTCGAAATTTTACAGACTTGGTGAAAACGAGTTTTGACTTGGTGAATGGATTATTTGCTACGATTACCATTAATCTGTCAAAATGTGAAATCTTTCTTGTAACACATTCATTTTTTTAGAATCAATCGCTTTAGCATTGATTATCTGGTTTTTAAAAGAAAATGTAATAGTGTTGTTTCTCTGATTTTTCAATAGTTCATGTTTGGAGATATTGTGTTGATCATCTTCGAGAATGATTTGGTTGTCAGCAGAAATAGCGTAATGAAAGGCGGTCATTTTTTCCGAAGATTTTTCCATGAAAATCAGGTATTGGTCTTTATGAAAAAATAAATATTGATATGGACTTTCGGAAGAAGTCACATGATAAGCTCCAGCTAAATTCAGTGATTTTTTTTTGTCTTCATTATTGAAATAGGGTATTCCTATTTTGATAAATAAAATCCCTAAAATCAGGATTTTAAAAAAAGCTTTATAAGGCAGAAATGTAGCTTGATCAAAAAAAGTTTTTTTCGGAAGACTGATAATTTTCAGAATGAGTTTCCATCCATTTTCTCTTGCAAGAAAGATGCTCATTAAAAGTAAAATCAATGAAAAGAATTTCACTGAAATATCAAACCCGATATTGATGATAAAAATTTGACTAAAACTGATTATTGCCAATAACAATCCGAAAAACTGAAAACGCTTGAATAACAATAAAATTCCCGTGAAAAACTCAATAGATCCAATAATCAAATTGTAGACTTTTGAAGTTCCTATCGTACTCCAGAATAAAATATCTTTATCTAAATTTCCAAATCTTGTAAACAAAATATTAGATTCAGGTTCAGGAAATTGGGTTTTAAAAATTTTGTCTGTACCGTATTTTATCAGAATTACAGAAATATATAAAACGCATAAATATTCTATGATCAATAAAAAATTATTTCCCCATTTCTTCTTTATAATGAAACTGAAAATGGAAGATGTGAACAACAAGATGATGATTAAAACCAACATTGAACAGCTGTCTGAACTGTAATCAATTCTGACATTATTTTTATTGAAAAAATATTCTAAAAGAAATTGAGTAAAATCTCCAAATATAAAATGAGTAATTTTTAGCTGAAAATCATTCACAAAACTCAACGGAAAAAAAAGAATAAATTGTAGAAAGAAAACACCCAAAAAAGCAGTAATCTTCTTTAAAATAATTGATTTACGGTACACTTTTTAAAATTTTAATGATGTTTTTTATAAATATAAAGAGACGCAAAAACGGCGATGCTTAAAACCAACAAATACATCATCTCCTCTTTTGATTTAGAATTTTTTATCTCAGCTGATTTTAGTGCTTTTTTAATAGAAATTGTTTTGTATTTTTTAGTTTTGCTATCATATTTAAGAAATACGGTACTGTCGATATCATTTTGAAAATTGTAATCTTTTCTAAGGATATTTTTTACACTATCTACATTATCGCTGGAAAATAGAATATGATTATAAACTGTATCTCTTCCGGCTTTCCATTTTTCGGTATTTCCGTTTCTTCTGTTTTTGCAGAATAATGAAGTTACCATTACGCTTTTTTTGTCATCGATGATAATGACGCTGTCTAATTTTGAATTGGTCACAAATCTTTCCGGTGCAACCCCAAGATTAGAATAATTGGTGTTGTAACGATCTTCAACAATACTTTTCTCAAAATATTCCATATCACCGCTATGACTTTTATAGGAAATTAATTTGGTTTGAGATTGAATTTTAAAACCCCAGAATAAAAGAACAAAATGAAATAAGTAGAATAAATTTTTCATGAGAATTAAGTTTAAATTATAATGCAAACTTAATAGCCTTTCAAGAGAAATATAAAGTCAACTGGGTAAATCATACCTTTCACTTGGTGAATCATTTTCTGACAATCAATTATATGTATATCTTTGTTTTATGAATCTAGTTCGGGTTTTTGCGTTTATTTTTTTAATTTTTGGGAGTAATTTGTATTCTCAAAGCCGAGACACGAAAGAAATTGTCGCTGCAACATCAAAGCTTAAAAAAGCAGTTGATACTAAAAACGAATCTGCCGAAGCAGACTCTTATTACAATATCGGAGAAACATTCTTCAATAACGGAAACTTTCCGAAAAGTGAAGAATATTTTATTAAATCTAAAAACATCTACGAAAAATTAGACGACAGACAGAATCTCGAAAAAGTAATTCGTAAGATTGCACAGTCTCAGGAAAATCAAAATAAATTAAAATCTGCTCTTACTAATTATGAAACTGCTTCTAAAGTGGGGTACAGCAACAGCAGCAGAGCTGTAAATTCCAATGACGCGTCCAGACTTTCATCACCATCAGTTTCTCAAAAAGCAGAAGCGATTCAAAATAATATCAACATCAGCGAAAAAGAAAATAATACAGAAGATCTCGCAGCAGGTTACAGCCAAATGGCGGACGTAAATATTGAAAATAAAAATATTCCGAAAGCCGAGGAAAATCTAAATAATGCCTACAAAATATCAAAAAAAGATGCACCGCAACAGGCTTTGGCAATCAATCAGAAACTGACCGATTTTTATATTGAAAATAAAAATTTTGATAAAGCAATTGAAGCGAAAAAATCAGTTTTAAAAGAAGATTTTGTAAAAGATAATTCTCAGAAAAAAGTTGAGCAGATTCAGGAATTGGCTGAAATTTACATCAAGAAAAATGATCCGAAAGAGGCGATTGTTTTATTAAAAAATGCCTATGATATTGCTTTAAACAAAGGCCATACATTAGAAGCCCAGAAAAGTGTGAAAAAACTCGACAGTTTATACTCGATTTCTGAAAATACAGCCGCTTCTGTGAGTCTTTATCGTGATTTTTTAGGAAAACTTCCTGATTTGGTTTCGAAAGACCGAAGTTTGGTTGATAATAAAATCCTTGAAGATACAGAACAGCGAATTTCACAGCTTGAACAAGAAAAAAAGTTGAAAGATGAGTTAATTCGCAAGAAAAATATTTTCAATTACAGTCTGATTGCGGCTTTGGTGGTTTTGTCGGCTTTAATATTTTTCATTTTTAGAACTTTAAAGAAAGTTCAGATCAAAAATAAGAAAATTGCTTTACAATCATTGAGAAGAGAAATGAATCCGCATTTTATTTTTAATAGTTTAAATTCTGTCAATCAGTTTATTGCCACAAATAATGAATTGGAAGCCAACCAATATTTAACAAAATTCTCAAAACTGATGCGTGGTGTGATGGAAAATTCTGCCGAAGATTTTATTCCGTTTCAGCAGGAATTAGATTTATTGCAGAATTATCTGGCTTTAGAAAAAACCCGTTTCGCAGACAAATTTGATTACGAAATTTTTGTTGATGAAAATTTAAACCAGCAAAATCTCCAAATTCCCGGAATGTTGGTGCAGCCGTTTTTGGAAAATGCGATTTGGCACGGATTGCGTTACAGAACTGAAAAAGGATTTTTAAAACTCAGTTTTGAAAAAGAAACTCAGTATTTAAAAATCTCCATCGAAGACAACGGAATCGGAATTGAAGAAAGTAAAAAACAGAAAACCATTCATCAAAAAAACAGAGAAGGTCGCGGAATGAAAAATACGTTGGAAAGAATCAGACTGCTCAATGATTTGTATAAAAAAGAGATTTTGTGTTCTATAAAAGATTCTGAAAATGGAGTTTTGGTCGAAATTACATATAAATTAACCAGTTATTAAATTGATTTTCTCAACAATCAGCTTTGAATTTTGAAACATAAATCTGCAAATATGAAAATAAAATCCGTAATCGTAGACGACGAAAAAATTGCGAGAGATGTTCTCAGAAATTATCTCACAAAATACTGTCCGCATATTGAGATTTTGGGTGAAGCCGAAAACATCAAAGATGCCGTTCCGTTGATTGCTGAAAAACAGCCGCAATTGGTTTTTTTGGACGTTGAAATGCCTTTCGGAAATGCTTTTGACGTGTTGGAAGCAACCAAAGAGTTTTCTTACGAAACGATTTTTATTACCGCATTTTCACAATATTCTTTACAGGCTTTAAATAAATCTGCGAGTTATTATATTTTAAAACCGATTGACATTCAGGAGTTGATTTTGGCGGTCAGTAAAGTTGCTGAAAGTATTGAAAAGAATGAAGAACTCAATCGAAATAAAATTCTCCTCGAAAATTTAAAATTAAAACCTGAAAAACAACAGTTGATTCTCCCCACTTTACAAGGTTTTGATGTGGTGAAAACAGAAGATATTGTCAGACTTCAGGCGGATGGAAATTTTACGCAGGTTTATCTCAAAGATCATTCTAAAAAGATGGTTTGCAGGTTTTTGAAACACTTTGATGATCTGCTCGAAAATCCCTTTGTACGCGTTCATCGTTCCCATATTATCAACACCACTTTTGTGAAATCTTATCACAAAAGTGGTACGGCAACATTATCTGATGACACAGAAATTGAAGTTTCCTCAAGTTTCAAAGATCAGTTTTTGAAAGTTTTTTCTTAAAATTTTTATGATAGTTTTTTTCATCTGAATTATCTTAGAATCCCCGGAAAATATCTGATCAACCTCATTAAATTTATTTCATTTACAGAATAAACATAGTCTTTGTCATTCCGGAGGAATCTAAATTTAAATTTTAAAAACCTGTAATACCAAAAGCCAAAGGCATTATTTTTGAACTTTCATTTCAATAAAAAATATAATATGAAAGCGTTTCAGAAAATAGCCATTCCAATTTCTTTAGCTGTTGTCGGTTTTTTAATTTTCAATTCCTGTTCTGTTGGAATTCCGAAAGGAGCTACGGCTGTCAAAAATTTTAATTCAGAAAAATATCTCGGTAAATGGTACGAAATAGCTCGTTTCGATTATAAATTCGAGAAAAATATGGATAATGTAACAGCAAATTATTCATTGAATTCTGATGGAACAATTAAAGTTCAGAACAGAGGGTACGATTATGTTAAAAAAGAATGGAAGGAATCAATCGGTGAAGCAAGATTCGTGAATGATAAATCTGAAGCGAGGCTTAAAGTTTCGTTTTTCAAACCGATTTGGGCTGGTTACAATGTAATTGATATTGATGATGATTACCAAAACGCATTAGTTGTAGGAAACAGCACAAAATACATCTGGATTTTATCCCGAAATAAAGAAATTCCAAACAGCATCAGAGAAAGATTTTTAGCAAAAGCTCAGAAATTGGGTTATAATACGAATAATTTAATTTGGGTAAAGCACAATTAGTCATTGCGAGAAGCGAGGCAACGAAGCAATCTCAGAAAATGTATATACAATTTGTCATTCCGGTAGGAATCTAAGCTATTACCTGGATTCGTTGTCGAGATTCCTACGGAATGACAAAATATGGTTAATTTAAACTTCGATACTCTTTCCATTCCAGAAAACGATGATCAATAATCTGTTTCATCAGATCATAATTTTCATAAGTGTCTTCAATATGATAAAAAGTTTCATATTCAAAATCGCTCTCTTCGGCTACGCTGTCAAAGATATTGATGTAATCTGTAGCAAATGAGCTGAATTTATCTCCAAAATCTGTCTCATCAACATAATAATCTGTCGCAAAAGCATTTCCTATATCATTCAGATCATATTCAGAAAATTTTCCGTCTAAGGCATCAATGACAAAATCGGCTCCGGTGATTTCACGTTTTTTTAGACTTTCAATTTCATTTTCATGGTCTTCATTGAGTTCATTAGAATGTAAATTATTGTTAATGCACCAATTGAGGAACATTCCGGTGTGTGTTGCGCTGTTTTTCTCAGGAATTCCTTCTGGGAAATCTCCGCCATAATGCCACGAAGCATCATCATATTTAGTCATATTCTTTATTATAGTTGTAGACAGTTCAAATCAAAGATATAAAAAATCATTTTCTTTTGTTCACTAACGGGATTTTTACGTCATTTGTAGGGAATTTATTCAAAATTATACACATGCAAAACGCAGTTCTTATTACTATTGGTGATGAAATTCTTTCCGGAAATACCGTTGATACCAATTCAAATTTTATTGCAGCCGAACTCAAAAATATCGGAATCAAAGTGGTGCAGATCTTCACCATTTCAGACGAAATTGAAATCATTAAAGATACTTTGAAATCAGCTTTTGAAATCGGAGATTTAGTTATTACAACCGGAGGTTTAGGACCAACAAGAGATGATAAAACCAAAAAAGCTTTAGCCGAATTTTTTGATGATGAAATTGCACTGGATGAAGTGACTTTTGAACATCTTAAAAGATATATGGAACGACGTGGACGCATCGAAATTTTAGAAAGAAACCGCGAACAGGCTTTTGTGCCGACAAAATCTACCGTTTTTCAAAATCATTACGGAACTGCACCTTGTATGATGATGGAACAAAACGGGAAATTGTCTTTCAGCTTACCCGGTGTTCCTTACGAGGTAAAACCTCTGATTAAAGATCAAATCATTCCTTATTTAAAGGATAAATTTAATCTGAATTATATTTCTACAAGAATTGTTTCAGTGGTCGGTATTCCCGAAAGCATTTTGGCAGATCAAATTGAAAATTGGGAACTTGCTTTACCGGAAAATATCGCTTTGTCGTATCTTCCTGTCGGAACAAGGGTGAAACTGAGATTGACAGCAACCGGAACTGATGAAAATTCATTACAGGTTCAGTTGGAAAACGAAATTCAGAAATTATTTCCGATTATCGGTGAAAATATCATTGCAACATCTGAAGATAAGATTGAGAAAATTTTAGGTGAAATTTTAGCCCAAAAAGGACTCACAATCTCAACGTCCGAAAGCTGCACAGGTGGAGAACTATCACTTTTATTAACCGCAGTTCCCGGAAGCTCAAACTATTTCATCGGTGGAATTGTAACGTATGCAACACAGAAGAAAATTGATCTTCTTCATGTTTCGGAAAGCACAATTGAACGTTTTACTGTCGTCAGCGAAGAAGTTTCGCGCGAAATGGCAGAAGGTTGTCAGAATTTATTTAAAACAGATATTTCGCTTTCCACCACAGGAGTTGCAGGTCCCGGAAAAGGGGAAGATGGCAAAGATGTCGGTTTAGTTTATTATACAATCAAAGTCAAAAACGAATCTGAAACTTTCAAACTTTATCTTCCGCATCTGGAAAGGCAGGATTTTATCTATTTTGTCTCTCAGAAAATCATTCAGGATCTGGTGGGAATTTTAATCCGTAAATAAAAGGAATTCAGTTATTATTTTTTGGAAATTCAATTCATAAAATAAAATTAACTTTACCGTAACAAAATTTAAATTAAATATACTTATTGTATAAAATATTATCATAATGAAATCGCTATGTTTTACGGTGAAGAAAATCACAAAAATATTGGCGATTGCATAAGACCTTAAAAAAATAAAAGTTTTCTTATGAAAAAATTAACGCTTTCTTTGTTTTTATTGGCAGGGATTTGTTCGCAAAATACGCTGAACGCTCAGGCTAAATCTACCAAAACAGCAATTACAACTGACAAAGGTTTAGACCTCAGTTTGATGGATAAATCTGTTCGTCCGCAGGATGATTTCTACAATTACGTGAGCGGAACGTGGATGAAAACGGCTAAAATTCCTTCTGATAAACCAACATGGGGAAGTTTCAACAAATTGGCAGACGATACGGATAACAATTCGATGACGATTTTAAATTCTCTTCTGAAAGACAAGTTTGCAGAGGGAAGTGAGGGTAAAAAAATTCAGGATCTGTACGCTACGTACATGAATATGCAGAAGAGAAATGCTGACGGAATCAAGCCTGTTCAGGAAAACATCAGTAAAATTGATGCAATTAAAAATCTGGCAGATTTACAGAATTATCTGGCTTCTGTTACCAAAGACGGCGACAATACATTCTACAGTTGGGGAGTATATTCAGATTTGAAGGATTCTAATATGAATGCGGTTTATCTGGGCGATGCTGCACTGGGAATGGGAAGAGATTACTACCAGAAAGTAGATGTGAAAAACACTGAAGCTCTTGCAGAATACCAAAAGTATGTTGCTTCAATGTTGAAGGAATTAGGCTACAAAAATGCTGATGCAGCTGCAAAAGGAGTTGTAGACTATGAAAAAAGCATAGCAAAACATTTACTGACAAATGAGCAAAGCAGAGATAATACACTTCAGTATAATCCAAAAACAATTGCTGAGCTTTCTACTTTGGTAAAAAATGTAGACCTTGCTTCTTATCTTAAAAAAGTAGGCGTAAATACAGACAGGGTAATCATTGGTGAAATCGGATATTACAAAAACTTTGATCAGTTGGTGAATGAGAAAAATCTTCCTGTAATTAAGGATTATCTTAAATTTCACATGATCAATGGCGGTGCTTCTTATTTAAGTGAAAAATTAGGCGATACAAAATTTGCTTTTTACGGTAAATATTTAAGAGGTCAGCAAGAGCAGAGAGCTTTGAACAAAAGAGGGTATGAGTTGATCAACGGTTCTTTGGGTGAAGCTTTCGGTAAATTATATGTTGAAAAATATTTCCCTGCCGAGGCTAAAGCTCAGATGGTTGAGTTGATCGATTATTTAAAGAAAAGCTTTGCAGTACACATCAACGGTTTGACGTGGATGTCTTCTACTACAAAAGAAAAAGCAATGACCAAGCTGAATAAATTTACAGTAAAAGTTGCTTATCCTGATACCTGGAAAGATTATTCTAAATTAAATATCGTCCCAGAATCAAAAGGTGGAAATTTATATGCAAACCTTCAGAACATTGCAGAATGGCAGTACAATAAAGATTTGGCGAAAATCGGAAAACCTGTTGACAAAACAGAATGGGGAATGACTCCTCAAACTGTAAATGCTTATTATAATCCGGTATATAACGAAATAGTTTTCCCTGCTGCGATTCTTCAGCCGCCATTCTTTAATCCAAATGCTGATGCTGCTGTAAATTTTGGTGGAATCGGTGCGGTTATCGGTCACGAGATCAGCCATGGTTTCGATGATTCGGGTGCGCAGTTTGACGCAGAAGGAAACCTGGTTGACTGGTGGACCCCGGAAGATAAGGCAAACTTCGAAAAAGCTACAAAAGCTTTGGCTGCGCAATATGACAAATATGAGCCTGTAAAAGGAACTTTCGTAAACGGAACTTTTACAAACGGTGAAAATATTGCAGATTTAGGTGGTGTAAACATCGCTTATGATGCACTTCAAATGTATTTGAAAGATAAAGGAAATCCTGGTGTAATCAGTGGTTATACTCAGGATCAGAGATTCTTCTTAAGCTGGGCAACTGTTTGGAGAACTTTATCAAGCGAAAAATATATGGTAAATCAAGTAAAAACAGATCCGCATTCTCCTGGATATTTCAGAAGTTTTGGTCCGTTAACCAATGTTGATGCTTTCTACAAAGCATTTGATGTAAAACCTGGTGATAAATTATACAAAAAGCCGGAAGAAAGAATTAAAATCTGGTAATCAATATCAAAACCGTTCAGAAATGAGCGGTTTTTTTATTTTAAATTTTAATAAATAAGAAATATTTTCAAATAGATCAAATTTTAGTTCAATGTAGGTTCAAAAAAATATTCATATTGTTTATCATTCCGCAGGAATCTCAATGATGATAAAATTCGATATTTAGATTCCTACAAAATGACCAATCTTATTATAAAGTATAAATAAAAAATAATTTTTGAAACTGCAATCCAATTAAAATATTATAAAACTTAGCCTGATTACCGCAATGTAGAGTTAACATTAATCTATAAAATCATCATATTGATTTAACATAATTTCTTATATTTGATCAAACTGATTACAAATCAAAATTAATTTAATGAAAAAACTAAATATTGCAGTACTTGCATTCTCAGGTATTGTACTTTTAAATTCTTGTGGGACAGCAAAAAATATGGAAACTCCGAAAACCGAAACAGCAGTTGCGGTTGCAGAGCCGGTAAAACAGGAAACTAAAGAGGAAGGACTGAATTTATCTTACATGGATACCACAGTCCGTCCACAAGATGACTTCTTCAGTTATGTAAACGGAAACTGGGTGAAAACCACTCAGATTCCATCTGATAAAGCAAGTTGGGGATCTTTCAATGCATTGAGAGAAAATGTAGATGATGCTTCTTTGAGTATTTTAAATAAAATTCTAACTGAGAAATATCAAGAAGGTTCCGAAGGTCAGAAAATCCAGAATCTGTACGCATCATTTATGGATGTTGAAAAAAGAAATGCAGCAGGAATTGCACCAATAAAATCTGATTTGGCAAAGATTGATGCCATTAAAAATGTAAATGATCTTCAGAAATATCTTTTGGAAGCAACAAGATTAGGCGATAATTCGTTCTATGGGTGGAGAGTAAGTGCCGATATGAAAAATTCTAAAATGAATGCTGTATATCTTGGCGGTCCGGATCTTGGTTTGGGAAGAGATTATTACCAAAAAGTGAATGAAGCCAATACCAAAACTTTGGCAGAATATCAAAAATATGTAAGTCAGTTATTTAGCGTTTTAGGGTACAAAAATTCTGATACCGCAGCAAAAAATGTGGTTGATTTTGAAAAGCAACTGGCAAATTATCTGCTTACTTTAGAGCAGAACAGAGATGCAAATTTAAGATACAATCCTAAAAATGTAGCTGAATTATCCGGGTTGGTGAAAAATGTAAATCTTGCAAAATACCTCACAGATGCAGGAGTAAATACCGATAAAGTGATCGTTGGTGAAATGAAATATTACCAGAATATGGATCAGTTCATCAATCAGAAAAACCTTCCCCTGCTGAAAGATTATCTTAAATATCATTTAATTAATAGTAATGCTGGCAATTTGGGAGAAAGTTTAGACAATATCCGTTTTGACTTTTATTCTAAATATCTTCAGGGGCAAAAAGAGCAGAGAGCAATGGATAAAAGAGGACTTGCCCTGGTCAACGGAGTTTTGGGAGAAGCTTTCGGGAAATTGTATGTAGATGAATATTTTACTCCGGAATCGAAGCGACAAATGGAGATCTACATCGACTATATTTTAAAATCATTCAAAAATCACATCAGTGAAATGGATTGGATGTCTCCCGAAACTAAAGTGAAAGCTCAGGAAAAGCTGTCGAAATTCACAGTAAAAATAGCCTATCCCGATCAATGGAAAGATTATTCTAAATTAAAGGTGGAAGCTCCGGCTCAAGGGGCAACCTTATATTCAAACTTACAGAATGTTTCTGCTTGGCAATATCAGAAAAGCCTTGAAAAAGTAGGAAAACCTGTCGATAAAACAGAGTGGGGAATGTCTCCACAAACGGTAAATGCATATTACAGCGGTTCAAATAACGAAATTGTTTTCCCTGCCGCAATTCTTCAGCCGCCTTTTTATAATCCAAAAGCTGATGCAGCGGTTAATTTTGGTGGAATTGGAGCGGTAATCGGTCACGAAATTTCTCACGGTTTCGACGACAGCGGCTCAAGATTCGACGGTGACGGAAACCTGAATAATTGGTGGACAGAGCAGGATCGCAAGAATTTTGATGCAAAAGTCGGACAATTGGCAGCCCAGTACAATACTTACGAGCCTGTAAAAGGAAGTTTTGTTAATGGTAAATTCACAAGCGGAGAAAATATAGGAGATTTAGGCGGAGTAGCAGTTGCATATGATGCACTTCAGATGTATCTTAAAGATAAAGGAAACCCTGGATTGATCAGTGGTTTTAGTCAGGATCAGAGATTTTTCATGAGTTGGGCAACGGTCTGGAGAACCAAATCTACTGATCAGTATATGATTAATCAGGTAAAGACAGACCCTCATTCACCAGGTTATTTCAGAGCATTCGGACCTCTGGTGAATCAGGATAGCTTTATGAAAGCATTTGATATCAAACCAGGAGACAAGCTGTATAAAGCACCCGAAGAAAGAATTAAAATCTGGTAGATTTTTAAACAAATGTTAATACACAAAACGCATCGAAAGGTGCGTTTTTTATTTATTTTTGATAGTTTAATAGTGACAAAAATTCAGTAATCATTAAATTATCTGTTGCAATTTTGATTTATTTAAAGAAATATCATCACAAAATTTTGTATGTTACAGTTTTTTTATAAATTTAAACAATGGATTGGTCATAAATTTGCTAATTCAAACCAAAATCAACAATCACAAAACAATAATAATATGGCAATGTTTAATTACGGTGTTGGCGGTAACGAAGTCAAGGTCGACGCTAATGAAGCTATTCAGGAAATCCAGGAAAACAAATCCCTCATCGTAAGTCAGCTTACAACCGATGAATCTTATGTTCCGGAAATTGTAACCGGACTGAAAACTGTAGATGACGTCTTCAGGCATTTTCAACCAGCTGTTTCTGTGCAGCACGAGACAGAAGACGGAAACGTATTAGAAGAAGAATTCCGCTTTCAGAATCTTGCAGACTTCACTCCCAAAAATCTTGTTCAGAAATCAGACTATCTCCAAAAGCTTAGTATGGAGCAGGAGCAGTACAACAAAATTGTACGGCAGCTGAAAACCAATAAAATCCTGCGCAATATGCTTGAAAATGAGCAGTCAAGGGCTGCATTTATTGAAGCGTTAAAGGAAGTGGCTCAAGAACTTGAAAAATAACAAACACCTACACAAATATTATGGATAGTAAGTTACAGGCTGCAGAAAGCCAACAGCATAATCAACAGCAACAATCTGGAAAACCGAAAGGAAACCCGGTTGAAGAATTAAATAAAATAGGAGGTTTTGGTTTTATTGAATCTGTCGTAGACGGAATTGCCAATATGAACCCGACCAGAAAAGCCAGAAAGGAGATTTTTCTCAACGATGCAAATAAAGCTGAAGAAAGAAAAGAGCTTCTTCAGAAAATAAATCTTTGGGTAGAGCTTTTAGAAAGCAATGAATCTGCAGAAAAAATGGCAGATACCTGCAAAACAAAAGCACAGGCTGCAGAACAAAACCTAAAGACAAATCTGAAAAATACACTTGATGCAGTTCGTCAGTTAGAAACAAACTATAGAACGGTTGCACAGTTCTATAAAAATACCGAGCTCGATAAAGTTGATAACGTGAGTATCGTCAATGCAAGTCTTGATCAGGTTTCAGATCTGGATAATCCTTTGTTTATTGATGCGATTGCTGAAGAATTTAAACAGTATTATGACCGTTTGGATCTTCGTGATAATTACTCAATCTTAGCAATTCCGGGATACTTGGGATCAAATAAAGTAATCGAAAAATGGGCGAAAATATGTAACGAGAACAAAGTAATGATGGTTACCGATTTTGCAAATCTTGACAAACCGGATGATGTGGTAGATTTATTCCATTCTGCAAATCTTACGGGTGGAGAGTTGCACAGAAGTAATGTGATCATGACCTGTAACTGGCTTGTAGGCCGCGGAAGAGCTGAAGAAGTTGGTGAAGAAGAGAACGTAGAACTTCCGCCTTCAACTTCTTTGGCAGGAAAAATTCATAAGACGTTAATGTCTCAGGTTGCTGCAGGTAAAAAACATGGTAATATCAACGAAGTTGACGCCGTAAAATTCGAGTTGAAGAAAAGTGAAATTTCTCAGTTAGAAAAAATGGGATTGGTTCCTATGGTGAATGAATACGGTAAAATCATGGCGTTCTCTGCAAAAACCTTATTTACAGGAGATAACATTGGTCTTCAGACGTATTCTGTAGTTCGTGTTTTCGATTATGTAACTAAAGTTTTATTGGATTTCTTAAACAGAAGAGCTTTCGAAAACTGGAATGCAAGAAATGAAGATGATTTGAGAAGACAGATCGTAACATTCTTAGATGGTATTAAAGGCGCAGATAAATTGATTGAGAAATTCAAAATCGTTCGTTTTGAGCAGGATAAAGTGAATAAAGACAGAGTATGGTTAGACATTCGGTTGACACCCTATTTTCCGACAAAAAGTTTTGTAATCAAGCTTGACGGTCACAAAGGAGATGACGGAAACGAGTGGGATGCTGAATATATTCAGGATTAATCATTTAAAAATAATGACAAAACCGATGTTTCAAAAGCATCGGTTTTTTGATGGGTAAATTTCAGATAAACTTTCAAAACTTTTCAGCTCCGTAGGAGCGACACATTTGTAAGCCTCGTAAAACTACAAAATTCACCCTTTTTTCATGTTTTCAAATTTCAAATAATAAAAACACGACAAATAAAAATTTATCTTTGCGAATATAAAAATGAGACGGCTTTTTGGAAAATAAAAAAAAAACATCAGACTTTCTTCATATCGGCAACAAACTTTTGAAGTGGTATGATACAAATGCAAGAGATTTACCCTTCAGAAATACAAAAGATCCTTACAAAATCTGGATTTGTGAAATTGTATTTCAGCAGACCAGAATCGCTCAGGGACTTAATCATTACAATAATTTCATTAAAAGATTTCCCGATGTCCAGACTTTGGCAAAAGCTGAAGAAGATGAGATTTTATTATATTGGAAAGGTTTGGGTTATTATTCAAGAGCGATTAATATTCACAAAGCTGCGCAACAAATCATTAACGATTACAACGGAGTTTTCCCCTCTGAATATGAAGAAATTTTAAAACTAAAAGGGGTAGGGAAATATACTGCGGCGGCAGTTTCAAGCATTTGTTTTAATGGGAAAATACCGGCTGTTGACGGAAATTTCTACAGAGTGTTAAGCAGAGTTTTTGCGGATGATTTTGATATATCAAATTCCAGAGCTTTTAATTATTTCTCAGAATTGGCACATTTAATTATGCCCGAAAATGTCGGAGATTTTAATCAGGCGATGATGGATTTAGGCTCTGAAATCTGCAAACCACGGAATCCTTTGTGCGGAGAATGCCCATTAAATGATGACTGTCTCGCATTTTCTTTAAATAAAGTTTCAGAATTTCCGGTAAAAACTAAAAAAGCAAAAGCACAGGATTTAGAATTAAAATACTATTTCGTTCACAGAAACGGAGAATTTTTAATTCAGCAGAGAAAAGACGACTTCATCTGGAAAAAACTGTTTGAATTTCCGCTTAAAATTTCGGATGAATTGATGCCCTTTATTAAAAGCATAAAAACCGTTAATCACAAATTGACTCACAAAAATTTAAGTATAGAAATTTTTAATGTTGAGGTTGATTCAGAAGAGGTTTGGAAGAATTTTACGGTGAAAAATGATTATATCATCACAGATTTTGAAGGATCTCATGAAAGATCTTTTCCAAAACCTTTAGAGATCTATATCCAAAACTATCATACGGCATACAGAATTCTTTAATTAGAAATAAAAAATAACCATCATGTTTGTCATTACGGAGGAATCTAAGCACAGTAATTAAGCTCTGTGATATTCCTTCAGAATGACAAGTGAGTCTAAATAATAGAGTCTTCCTTCGTCAGAATGACACCATTCCTTTGCTAAGTGAAATGCCTTGCGACCTTAAAAACAGTCAGTAGTCAAAAAAATCTTAGTGTTTTTTGCGTTTAAAACAGATAAAAAAAATATTTTAAAAAAATCAAATTTCAAAACACATTGAAATGCTGAAATTTGTATAATAAAATCTAAATGTAATTTGTATTTTTGCAAAATGATTAGAAAAGTCATTTTTATTTTCGTTTCATTACTCCTAATTTCTTGTGAGAAAGAGACTCAGCCCAAACCTTATGGTGAATTGAGATTAGAATATCCCGCACCCAAATATCAGAAATTTGACAAAAATTGTGCTTACACTTTTGAATATTCAGATTTTGCTACGATTGTTGATGCAAAAAAACCTTGTTGGTACTACATGAATTACCCGAAGATGAAAGCAAAAGTTTTCATCACCTATTTTCCGGTAAAGGGTGATTTTGCAGATCATGTGAGAGAATCTGAAAAAATGGTTTATGAGCATACAATTAAGGCAAGTTCTATTGATGCCAAATCTTTTCAATATCCTGAAAAGAAAGTTTACGGAAATTTTTATGAACTGAAAGGACAAAGTGCTTCTAATCTTCAGTTTTATGCTACAGACAGCACGAAACATTTTGTGACGGCATATTTGTATTTTGATACACGTCCAAAGCCTGATTCTCTGGCGCCGGCAGTTGATTATATCAAAAAAGATATTAAGCACATGCTGGACACTTTTGAATGGAAAAATTAATATTTAAAAAATACATTGGTAATAATATGAATTGTAAAGATTGCATATGACCATTAAAAAAATATAAAATACACATGAAATCACCAAGATTTCATGTGACCTTAAAAAAAATAAAAAAATACATATGAAACTTTTAGTTGTAGGAAGTGTAGCATTCGATGCAATAGAAACACCATTTGGTAAAACAGACAAGATTTTAGGAGGAGCTGCCACATATATCGGAATCACGGCATCTGTAATGGGAGTAAAATCAGGAATTGTTTCTGTTGTAGGAGGAGATTTTCCGCAGGAACATTTGGATATGTTCACAAAAAGAGATATCAACATTGAAGGTCTGGAAATTGTAAAAGAAGGAAAAACTTTTTTCTGGTCCGGCAAATATCATAATGATTTAAATTCAAGAGATACGTTGGCAACGGAAGTCAACGTTCTTGAAAATTTTGATCCTAAAATTCCTGAATCTATGCAGGATGCAGAGATTTTACTTTTAGGAAATCTTCATCCGGGTGTTCAGCTTTCAGTTCTTGAAAAAATGAATCAGCGTCCGAAGCTTGTCATTTTAGACACCATGAATTTCTGGATGGATTCTGCAATGGATATTCTGAAAGAGATGATTGCTAAAACCGATGTGATCAGTATTAACGATGAAGAAGCAAGACAGCTTTCCGGTGAATATTCTCTGGTAAAAGCAGCGAAAAAAATTCATACAATGGGTCCTAAATTTGTGATCATCAAAAAAGGAGAGCACGGCGCAATTCTTTTCCATGATGATAAAATATTTGCTATTCCTGCGCTTCCGTTGGAAGAAGTTTTTGATCCGACCGGAGCCGGAGACACTTTCGCAGGAGGTTTTGCAGCTTATTTGGCTAAAAAAGGAAAATTCGATTTTGAAACAATGAAGTCTGCACTGATCGTAGGTTCTGCGATGGCTTCTTTCACCGTTGAAAAATTCGGAACAGAGAGAATTGAAGAAGTAAATGAAGCTGATATGTTGAAAAGAATCAATGAATTCAAAGAATTGACGACTTTTACCGTTGAGTTGTAATCAATCGGGCTTTTTTAAGAAATATTTATAATAAAAAATTGAGTGTAATTCGCTAAGAATTATAAATTTGCAACTCGTTTAAAATAGTAAAATGATAAATAAATTAAAAATCGCTTTTCTTTTTGGAGTTTTTGCTTTGTTGTTTTCAGCAAATGCACATGCTCAGCTAAAGCAGGGTCAGTTGATAGACGGTATTGCGGCAGTGATTGGCGATGAAATTGTTCTCGAATCTGATGTAGAAGAACAGATGAATTATGCAAAACAGCAAGGTGCTGGTACAGCAAATAAGTGTGAGTTTTTAGAGAATCTTATCAACAACAAATTTCTTGTTTTTGAGGCTAAAAAAGATACGTTGATAGACAATCGTTCTGCAGCAATCAAAGAACAGGCAAATGCTAAATACAACCAATTGCTTTCTCAGTTTCCTGACGAAAAATCAATGTTGACGGCGTATAAGTTCAGAACCGGATACGAAATGAAGAATGCTATCGAAAAGATAGATACGGATACCTATTACGGTCAGGCAAAATATCAGAGGATTACAGAAAAAGCAGATGTTACTCCAAATGAGGTGACAGATTTTTACAATATCTACAAATCTCAGTTGCCGGAAATTAAAGATGAAGTTTCAATTTCTCAAATTGTTATGAATCCTAAATTGACGGAAGCCCACAAGGATGAGCTCATTAATAAGCTGAAAAAAATAAAACAGGATATTGCAGGAGGAGAAAGTTTTGAGAGCCAGGCAAGAATTTATTCTGAAGATCCGGGTTCTGCACCAAACGGAGGTTTGATGAAAAACGTATTCAAAGGTCAGATGGTAAAGCCTTTTGAGGCTGCTGCATTGAATCTTCAGGAAGGAGAGATTTCTGATCCTGTGGAATCTGAATTTGGATATCACATTATTCAGCTGGTAAAAAAATCAGGGAAAGCTTATGATGCAAGACACATTCTCCTGATGGCAACACCTACTGATGACGAAATGAAAACGGCAAGAAAAAAACTAGATAGCATCAGAGGTTTGATCTTGGCTGAAAAAATGACTTTTAAAGATGCTGCTTTTAAATTTTCTGATGATAAAAGAACAAAATTCAACGCAGGAGTAATTGCAGGAGCTGATGGTTCAAATAAGATCGAAAGAGAAAGCGTTCCGGGAACAATCAGTTATGAATTGGCAGGTTTGAATAAAGGAGATATTACTGCAGCTTTTGATGATAAAGATGAGAGAGACAGAAAGGTAATAAAGATCGTGAAGATTGAAGATGTGATTCCGTCTCACCAGATTACTCTAGAAACAGATTACGACAGAATAAAACAGATGGCACTGAGAAAAAAACAGGGCGAGATGGTTGAGAAATTTGTAAATTCAAAAATATCTACAACCTTTATCTCCATCGACGGTCGGTATGACAATTGTGATTTTAAAGGAAACTGGAAAAAAGAGTCCATTAAAAAATAAAAAAAAACCTTCAGAAATTCTGAAGGTTTTTTTATGCAATTATTATTCAGAACTATGGTAGAATCTTAGTTTTTACTATTTTTACATCATGAGCAATTTTATCGATTTCAATTCAGCCAAAAAACTTCAAAAGATGCAGGAGAGCAAAAACAGAATTTCCGAACTTTTTAACATTCAGTACCCTGTCATTCAGGCAGGAATGATTTGGCATTCGGGCTGGAAACTCGCTTCTGCGGTTTCTAATTGCGGAGGATTGGGTTTGATTGGCGCAGGAAGTATGTATCCGGACGTTTTAAGGGAGAATATTCAGAAATGCAGGAAAGCTACAGACAAACCTTTTGGAGTGAATGTTCCTATGTTATATCCAAATTTGAATGAAGTGATTCAGATTATTCTCGAAGAAGGTGTAAAAATCGTCTTCACATCTGCAGGAAGTCCTAAAACCTATACAGAGACTCTTCAGAAAGAAGGATTAAAAGTTGCTCATGTCGTTTCTTCTACAAAATTTGCGATGAAATGTGAAGATGCAGGAGTTGACGCTGTGGTTGCTGAAGGTTTTGAAGCCGGAGGTCACAACGGGAGAGACGAAACTACCACTTTTTGCCTGATTCCAAATGTCAGAAATCATATTTCTAAACCATTGATTGCTGCTGGTGGAATTGCTTTGGGCTCACAGATGAAAGCAGCAATGATTCTGGGTGCAGACGGAGTACAGATCGGAAGCCGTTTTGCTGCTACCGTTGAAGCAAGCGCACACGAAAACTGGAAGAAAAAAATTACCGAACTGAACGAAGGTGATACTCACCTTACTCTGAAAGAATTGGCTCCTGTAAGAATGGTTAAAAATAAATTCTTTAACGAGCTTGAAGAAATCTATAATGTGGGAAGAAATTCCGAATCTCTGATTGCTGCATTGGGAAGAGCTAGAGCAAAGCGAGGAATGTTTGAAGGGGATATGGAAGATGGCGAACTGGAAATCGGTCAGGTTTCTGCTTTGATTGATGAGGTTTTACCTGTTGAAACGGTTTTTGCGAATCTTCTGAAAGAGTTTGAGGAAGCCAGGATACCTTCTTTATAATAATAGAAATAACGCTTTCTGATTGGAAATGATACATCTTAGAATTAATGCTCTGTTTGTCGTTCCGGAGAAATCTCAACAGATTTTTCACTAAATTGCTTAGGATTCCCCCGGAATGACAAAGAAGATGTAAATTATATTGATTAAGAAAACTTTTTATTCAGATTTTAAGCGTTTAATTTCTTCTTTTAAATCCTGAATTTCCTTTTTCAGAAGATTTATATATTCCTGTTGATTTTCAAGAATATAATCAGGAATGTTATGAAAATAGTTATTACTTGCAAAATAATTTCCAGAGTTATTGTCGTAGTGATTAATTTGAAGTTTAGAATCATCTTCTTTTATATCTTCTACTTTCGTATCCAATGCTTTGGCTATACGTTCCCATTCTTCATCAGAGATTTTAATCTCTCCTTTTTCTCTTCTTTGATATTGAGATTGTGTCATATGTAATATTTTAGCCATGTCTACCTGAGTGTATTTCGCCTTACGGACTTCTTTAAGCTTATTTTTTACCATCATTGAAATTTTGTGTACTACAAATATATTATTTATGTTCTGATATTCACATAAAATTCACATAAAAACCTTGAAATTATTTCGGTGCAGATTTATATTTTTGAATTGTTGATAGTAACAAAATTATTTTTTATTGTGCGCACTAAAAAGAAATAATAATTGCTGATCAGCAAACCCATGTCAGGGATATATGGCAAAATAGTATTAATTTAAAAAATTCAAAAGATGAAAAATCTTAAAAAACTTTCAAGAAGAGAATTGAAAAATTTGGCTGGTGGAAAACTAGCACTTAACTTAGGAGCTTCCATAATAGATGAAGTAGAAGCACCAGATAAAGAATGTGTATTAAATTGGATTAAATGCCCAGGAGCGGGACTGGCTAAAGTAGGTCCACCAAATGTAGGCTTAATATGTTGTTAAAATGATAAAAATTGTAAAATATATTCTCATATTTTGCTCAACAGTTGTATTTTCTCAAAATACAACTGTTTTCTATGAAGTGAAAAAATCTTGTCAGGAGATTTCTTTAGGGGCAGCTGTCGATCAGAAGTATTATAAAGGATATACAACATTAAAAGAAAATGTGGTGAAAAATTTATCGGATGGAAGATTTGATTTGAAAGTTAATGAAAAATTCCCACTCCCTTATTCTTTTGTATGTTCTGGGAGTACAGGTTTTAAACCAAGCGCTTTGTTTACTCTTTCTAAAGAAAATTTAAAATTTAAGTTAGATAGCATTGGTATGTTTATTCAACCATTACCATTAGAAGAAAAAAAAACGTCATTGATAAGTGATCAATATAAATTTAATACTACTTTTTCTAATCTATTAAATATATTCTACAATTCTGAAAAAGACAATTTAAAATTAGATACTTTATTGATAAAATATTCCAAGGAAAATCCTAACAGCTATATGTTATTTTGGACTCTGGTTCAGCATTTTCAATACAAAGGATTCAAAGAATCTTATATAAAATCTTTTAAAAATCTATCGCCAAAAATAAGGAATTCTGAATACGGAAAAATTTTTTATGATGATATAAAGAGGTCTGGTAAATTGAATAAAAATTCTATTTTCCCAAATTTAGAACTTAAAGGGAAAAATATATTTTCTTCTTTAGGAAAAAAATATACATTGATCGATTTTTGGTTTTCATTTTGCCAACCTTGCTTAGAAAAAATTCCTGAGTATAAAGACTTGTATTCAAAATATAAAGATAAAGGTTTTGAGCTAATAAGTATTTCTACTGATCGTACTGAAGACATTGGAAAATGGAAAAAAACTATTAAAAATAAAGAATTACAATGGCAACAATATTTAGATGAAAATGGAACGGAAGCTAAATTTTATAATATAAACAGTTTTCCTACTACTTTTTTATTAGATTCTGCCGGAGTTATCATTAAAAAAAATATTTCTTTAGAAGAACTGGATAGTTTTTTAGAAGACAATTTAAAATGATTTTTTTTTAATATTATAAAATGACAATTTCAAGCGCAATGTTTTTCCTTGCCTGAATTTCGTATTTTCCTTTGAAATACTCAGTTATAAAAATACTTTCGAGCTCCAAAAAATGCTTCAAAACCTTTTTTCTTCCCGGTTTGTAAAGGAAATCAGGATAAATTGAATATTCTTTTCTAACGCTTTGAGTATAATCTAAATAAGTTTCAGAGTCTTTTCCCAGAACAGACAAATCTGCATCCAGCAAATAATTGATGTCATTGTTTGGTGACTTCTGATGAGATTTTGTTGCTAAAATCTGTTCTGAAATTTCAGCAAGATCAGTTTTATTTAAACTTAACTTTTGAAGTCTTGATTCAGCAAATTCTGCACTTTTTTCCTCATTCAGTTTTGAAGTTGGATCATAAATCACGTCATGATAAAAAACAGAAAATGAAATAGTATTAAAATTCCGGATTTTATCTTTCACCAATTCCAATTCAGAAAATATATTTTCCAGATGAATCAGGTTGTGATAATGTCGTCCTTTTTCAGAATATTTCTTTTCAATTTCTGTCCAAAGATTTCCAATGAAAATATGATCTTCATTAAATTGTAGACAAAGGTTGGTGAAATTTTCTTTAAGACTCATGATTAAGAGATATTAAATAAAAAAAAGGAACTTAAAAAGTTCCTTGAGTTGCTTCCAAATGTGCTTTCAGCTCAGCCCATCCGCCACCGTTGTAGCCTTCTTTCAAACCCTGAGACTGGAGAAAATCTAAAGCTTTTCCGCTTCTGTTTCCGCTTCTGCAGAATAGAACTACTGGTTTTTCAATAGATAAAATTTCTTCTTTTCTATCTTCTACTTCACCTAACGGGATATTTTGAGCACCGTCAATACTTCCGTCCATCTCAAGTTCCATGGGTTCACGAACGTCGATTAAGTGGTAATTTCCTGATTTTAAAACTTCTGCTAATGACATAATATTTGTTTATTTAGAGTTAAATGGATAAATGGAGTGCGAATTTTTTCACAAACCCAAAGACCAACAAATTTATAAAATAATCTTAGTTTTGCAATGTAAAATAATGAATTCAACTGCCGAAAAATATTCTCAATTAATAAAAGCCAAAGCCAAAAGTTTTGGGTTCCAGAATTGTGGTATCTCAAAAGCAGATTTCCTCGAAGATGATGCCCGACATCTTGAAAAATGGCTCAAAAACAATTACCATGGCGAAATGAAGTATATGGAAAATCATTTCGACAAAAGACTCGATCCGAGGTTGCTGGTTGAAGGTTCAAAATCTGTGGTTTCACTATCTTATAACTATTTTCCAGAGGAAAAGATTTCGACTTTAGAGAATTTTAAAATTTCAAAATATGCTTACGCGGAAGATTATCATGAAGTGATCAAAGAAATCCTTCGGGAGATGGTTGTCGAATTACAACAGGAGATCGGCGATTTTGGTTTCCGGGTGTTTGTAGATTCTGCGCCGGTTTTAGAACGAAGCTGGGCAAAAAAGTCAGGAATAGGTTGGGTAGGGAAGAATGCCAATTTGATTACAAAACAAAGCGGCTCATTCTATTTTTTAGCTGAGATCATCTGTGATTTGGAATTGATTGCTGACAACGAAACAACGGATCACTGCGGAAGTTGCCGGAAATGTATTGATGCCTGTCCCACAGATGCGATTGTTTCGGAAAAAATTATAGACGGAAGCAAATGTATTTCTTATGCAACGATAGAGCTGAAGGATGACATTCCTGATTATTTTAAAGATAAGATGGAAGACTGGATGTTTGGCTGCGATATTTGTCAGGATGTCTGTCCGTGGAATCGTTTTTCGGCTCCGAATCTTCAAAGCAGATTTAAACCTAACGAGTTTTTAAAAAACTTCAAAAAAGGAGAATGGAAAGAGCTTACTCAGGAATTGTTCTCAGAAATTTTTAAAAAATCTCCTGTGAAAAGAACTAAATTTGAGGGACTGAAAAGGAATATCAGATTTTTAGACTGATTTTAGATTTTAATTTAAGCTAAAATTTTTTGGTTAAATATCCTGTTCGGAATTTTCGGTTCCAAAAATAAAGAGGGTTGTTGATCATGCCCTAAAGTTTGAGCTTTAAGGAGATTGAAAGATTACAGTCAGCAGATTGATAAAAACTCTTTCCTATAAAAGAAAAAAATGACTTTCAGGAGATAAAATCTCTCAAAAATCAACGTTTTTTTGGTACTCTTTTAGGCGCTGTTTTTACTCTTACTTTGAATCTTTTCTGAGATTTCGTGTTTTTGTGCATATTTGTGAAAGTTTACTATCTAAATTTACTTATTTTTCCGATTAAAACAAATACTTTTACGAAAAATTGAAAATTAAATTTTATTAATCAACAATCAGACACATGACTGCGAAAATTATATTGATTTATATTTTAAAAACACTGGGAATTATTATTGGGATTATTGCTGTTTATGCTCTTTTGGGCTACTTTCTTCCCTTCATAGAAGTTTCTGCAAAAGATGATGGCGAGAAAAAAGAAATTCCTATCTATATTTACACCAATGGCGTTCACACAGACATTGTAATGCCTGTAAAAAACGATTTGTATGACTGGAGTTCTAAAATTCCTTTTGCGGATACGAAATCTAAAAGAACAGATTATAATTATGTAGGAATCGGGTGGGGCGACAAAGGTTTTTATCTGGATACACCGACTTGGGCAGACCTGAAATTTTCAACCGCTTTCAAGGCAGCTTTCTGGCTTAGTGAGTCTGCAATGCACTGTTCTTATTACAAAACGATGACAGAAGCTGATGACTGTAAGAAAATTATGATCAGCAGAAGTCAGTATAAAGAACTGGTGAAATTTATTGATGCTAAATTTGACAGAGATGAAAACGGTAATTTTATTTTAATTCCGACCGATGCTGTGTATAGTGATAATGATGCTTTTTACGATGCTCAGGGAAGATACAGCTTTCTCAACACGTGCAATACTTGGTCAAACAATGCTTTAAAAGCTGCCGGACAAAAAGCAGCATTATGGACTCCAACTGATTATGGGATTTTTCTACATTATAAATAGAGTAGTGAAAATTATTCATCTATTTTTCTTCATGATTATTTTTTCGTCTTGTAAATATGAATTGAAAAAAACTGGTAATACCATTATTTCTAACAATGAAATAGTCACAGAAATACAAAAGCCTGAATTAGGCATCACTAAAACAAAAAAGAAAGCGGAAGAAGCTTTGGAGTTTTGCAAAAACAAAAAGATGAATACTGATTTCTGTATCTTAATTGATATGAGTCTTCATTCCGGGGTGAATCGTTTTGTGGTTTGGGATTTTCAACAAAATAAAATTACAAAGAGATATCTGGTCGGTCATGGCTGCGGAACAAACTCGTGGAGTCGTGATGAATCAAAAGAAAATCCAGAATTTAGTAATGAAGACGGTAGTCATCTGTCTTCATTGGGAAAATATAAACTATCGGAACGAGGTCACAGTGATTGGGGAATCAATGTGAAATATCTGATGCAGGGTCTTGAAGAAACCAACAGTAATGCTTTGAAAAGGTTTATCGTTTTTCATTCGTGGGATTTAATGAGTGACGGAGAAGTTTTTCCAGATGGTTCACCGGAAGGATGGGGCTGTCCTACGATTTCCAACAATGCAATGCGGGAAATTGATCCGATGATTCAGAGATCTCAAAAGCCGGTTTTGATGTGGATTTATCAATAGTTCTGACAAATAAAAAAACCTTCTCAAAAAATGAGAAGGCTAAAAACACAAATGATGAAAAAAAATTATCTCGTATTGTTACGAATGACAAAAATAAAAAACTAAAACAGATATTAAATATGTTTTAAGTCATATATGTTATTTTCTTAGAAGAGTAAGTCAAACGACGATTGTAAATGTTTACATCACTTATGTAACAGAAACATCAGGCTAATTCAATAATTTATTTTTTTGTTTTGAGATTATAATAAATGATTATTCATAATATTCTTCCATCAGACTTTTTCTCACCTTAGTTTCGAGATCGATATAATCAAATTTTTTGTATTGACAGAATGATCCCATTTCTTTGTCACCATTAATGAAAACTGCCCCTACCAAAATCACGTATTTACAAGGATAATTGGTCTCTTTTACCAATACTTCTATTCTTTCATCAATAGCCTCATACATCACTTCTGTTGCTTCAAATATCTGATTGTCAGCATTCAGGATGCGGTTTTTCTGACGGAGGAAAATCTGCTCAATGGTATTCATCTGAAAGTCAAGAGAAGTTACATTTCCTTCAATAATTTGTCCTGCTGATAATTTGCCCAAAGCTCCTTTCGCTGCACCACAGCAAGCAGAATTTTCGCTTTGTCCTATTCTGTGAATTTCACCAATTATTCCATTTTTGGTAACGCCGATATGGGGAGCATAAAATATAATAACGGCTCCGTCCTCCGGAACGTGGTGTGCAAAGGCATTCATCCCCGTAATGCCTGCAAAAGGAAACCCGTCAAGACCTCCCAGATGAAAAGGTCCCAGCATTTCGTAAGCTCTTGGCGGATATTGTATCGCATTCACATCATCACAACACATACTGTCTGCGTGCATTAATTGGTTTGGTTTCAGACCTAAATGTTTTTCTATTGTGTCTAATAAGCGATTAACAGTATCGATAGAGGTCAATGCTTTCGGATACCATTTTTGAACTGTTTGTAAACTCATTTTTTTATTTTTAATTGTTTTTTGATTTTTATATAAATGTTTTCTAATGTATGTACAAATATTTTTAAGGTGATTGTAGTTTTATTTTGTACAATTTTATAAAACGACCGATAATATCGTGCATTGTGGCATATTTTATAAAACAATCCGTTTATAATTTAATTTTAATTCTCCAAAATTGATTATTAAAGCCAAATTGTTTTCTGATACTTTCAGGTAATTGATTGCCTGTGCTATATGTTCTTTTGCAATCTCTTTCGTTCCTTTTATTTCTAAAATAATTTCATCAAAAACTACAAAATCAGCATAAAATTTATGTGGAAGAATAATTCCTTTGTAATTTACAGGATATACCTTTTCTCGTTCATAAGTGATTCCTGCTTGTTGAAATTCAATTTCCAAAGCATCTTTATAAACGATTTCTGAGAAACCATGTCCTAAATAATTATGGACTCCCATACAGATACCGATAATTTGGTAAGCCTCTTCTTTGTAAATTAATTCCATATAAATTTTTGTGGTCAATAACTTTGTGGAGCGGATGTTTTTTGTAAAGTCTGTTCTGCCACGAATACTCTAATTTTTACTAATAATCTAATTGGTGCATTCGTGGTCAATAACTTTGTGGAGCGAATTTTTTTGCTAAAGTCTGTTCTGCCACGAATACTCTAATTTTTACGAATACTCTAATTGGTGCATTCGTGGTCAATAACTTTGTGGAGCGAATTTTTTTGCTAAAGTTTATTCTGCCATTAATACTCTAATTTTTACTAATAAATTTCATTAGCGCATTAGTGGCAATAATATCAACAATACACCCTCTACAACACAATATTATTCTGCGGCGCAATTGCCGATGGTACATCTTTCTCTCCCAGCATTTCTCTTAAATCAATTTCTATATTTCTGCTGATTTGTGTAATAGGAATATCGTTTGCGCTCCCCTCAAACGGATTTTCGGTGCTTTCACCAATTTGTTCCAGAACCAAAAATACCCAACCCAATATGATGCTGAAGGGAATAGTCAGCCAGACAATATTTTCGCTAAACTTTTCTGCCATTTTTGAAAATTCTCCCAAAAAGCCAAGTGGTAGCAGAATGCAAAATAAGTTGGTGAAATAAATATTAATACTGGAAAACTGTCGCGGATAAGGGAAATTTTTAATCCGTTCGCACTTGCCTTGCTGATCGTATAAATCTTTTAATTGGTTTTCCAGAGCTACATAATTATAATCAGAAATTACGTTTGTTTCATTCAATTTTTTAAATATGAATGATTGTTGGGCAATGATTTGAGTAGCTCTGTTTTTGGTCGATAAAATATATTGACGTTCTTTTTCGTTCAAAAACGGTTTTAATTCTTCATCTAAACTACTTTCCCATTCAGGAACTTTATAATAATTAAGATATTCCCGGTTGTAGCTTTTTGTTTTCACATTTTCCCAGCTTTTTGTTTCACGGAGTTGAAATCGCAATGCAGTAAGCCATGCAAAGTGTCGGTAAATGATTTCCTGATGCAGTTCTTTTTCGATACTTTTATCTTCTGAACGGATAAAATCTTTTACCATAATACCAAAAGCCCGGCTGTTGTTGATGATGGCACCATAAATTTGTCGGGCTTCCCAACTACGGTTGTAAGTTTGGGTATTTTTAAACCCCGAAATGAAAGCGGTTGCCGTACCCAACAACGCCACCGGGACCCACGGAATTGCTAACCATTTTATCTCTAAAAAATAAAATAATGCGGTTGGAACAATGCTCAATAAAAGCATTCTGTAAATCTTCGTTCTCGTCCACGGAATGAAGTGTAAGAGTTTGTAATGGCTTGATATATTCACGATTTTAATTTTTAATGATTAGTGTTTAAGCTTCTTGTTTTTTATTCCCAATAAAAGCAAAAGCCTGATTAAGCTGAATAGCAATAATGGCTACAATACTTAGATAAATATTGATAAAGCACAACAAAGCTCCGGCAAAATAAAGCACCTGCGACCAGATCATGCGTCTTTTTAAAGGGATGTATACTGTTTCTTTCATCTCTTCCGAAATAAAATTGTGCTTTCTGGCATATTCCCAATTGATGTATAGCATTGTTCCCAAAAGGAAAATATTTATCCAATACAAGAAGATTGAAAATTTAGAATAAATATAATCGCCTAAAAAAGCGGTGGAAAATGGCAAAACAGAGATGAAAAGCAGGAACAATAAATTAAACCAGGTGATATTCCTGTCGCTGTTTTTGATGTATTTAAATTGTGTTGCCTGACCCACCCAGAATATTCCGGCAGTAATAAAACTTAAAAAATAGACCAGAAATTTCGGCATCAAATCCAAAAAACCTGAAATCAGTTCTTTGTCGGTAATTTTTTCGTGAAACTCCGGCACTTTTATTTCCAGCACCAAAAGGGTCATCGCCACAGCAAAAACGGCATCGCTCAACGCTTCAATCCTACCTGTGCTTTGTCCTGCTAATTTATTGTACGATGTCATTTTTTGTAATTACTAATTGATTTAATCTACCTTGTTTGAAAATTTGCTTAAAAGGATACCCACCAAAATCACACTGTAAAACTGTCCGGCAATACCGATAAAAGAAGTGATGAGCTTAGTAATATGATTATTGGGTGTGATATCGCCAAAGCCAATACTGGTAAAGGTTATGGAACAGAAATAAACCAAATCTGTATAAATTGAAGCAGAAGAAGAGATATCCATTCCCTTAAAAGATTGCGGGTTTTGATACATAAAATATTGCAACAAGAAAACCGATATTTCGATTAATAAAAAATAACCGCAAACAGATGCCGAAATAATATCCGTATTAATGTATCCGGGTTTTAATAAAAAACGTAACAGTTCTATAAACAGAAAAGCAAAAAAAATAACATAATTGATATTCAGCAAAGTAAAATACCACGGAATATCTTTAAAAAACGGTATCCCGACAGGAAGTAAAAGCACTACGATAAACTGAATATTACGGAACCAATGCCTCCAACTGTGTTTTCCTGTAAACATAAAAATACTTCCCAATCCTAAAACCAACATATTGACGGGCCAGATTATTCGTGTATAAAAATCTAAATCAGTGACAAAAATGCCTACGAATAAATGCTGTGTCAATGCAAAAAGCAATAATTCGTACTTACGTTTTTGTAAAACAGCTATGGTTTTATTTACTTCATTCATTTGGTTTTTTTGTTTTTTTTTATGCCACGAATGCACTAATATTTTTTCTTAAATATTAATACAGTTTATTCGTGCATTCGTGGCAAATCTTTAGTTGGCTTGACCAATATCTAACTTGTCAAATTTTCCTTCGCTATTTTGATGGAATTTAAAAAAGACTGGAAAAGTGCCCCATTGTCCGGCTTTGAAGTTCCCTTTGATATCCTTACCTTCGTTTGTTACAGTGTCGATGGTTAAGAAAATTTCTTTTCCGCAGGCTTCTTTTACATAGCTTTGAAAATTTCTTGGGTTTCCGTCATCGGTCATTGTTGCATCTGCAGTAAATAATGATAAAAACGTTGTGTGGTCGCCACTTTGCCACGCATCAAATGCTTTTTTTACAGTTTCGTTTGTTAATTTACTTGTGTCCATTTTGTTGTTTTTTTGAATTGTTTTTGTTTCTGATTTTTGAGTTTTGTTTTGTCCGCAAGCTGTAAGCGATGAACAAATCAAGAATAAAATAATTGTTTTTAATTTCATTTTAGTAATGTTTTATATGCCACAAATGCACTAATAATTAATCTCTTAAGTATTAATTTTTCAGCGGATGCTGTAGGTAAATGATAACCATATTTAGCAATAGAAAAGGCAATTCGATTGCAACGCCTTTCAAATCCTTGTCCAGTAAATGAAGACAGATGATCAATAAAATTCCTGTTGCCATTAAGAAATTACCATAAACAAAGGTTTTAGGAAACAAAATTAAAATAGCTGAAATGATCGTGACTGCGCCGTTGATCATCAGTGCCGTTCTGGAAAAGTTCCATTTGCTGAACATTTCTACCATTTTAGGATCACCCGAAAGCATTGCATAGCCTTGTTTGAAGCCCATAAAAACGGCTACGAGAATTAATACGGAATTAATAATTTTTATCACCATAGTTTTGAATTTTATTGATTATGAGTTGTTTTTATTACATTAATGCTACGGATGCACGGATGTTTATAAAATCTAAAGTCTTGTTTAATCGTGACTAATTTTTTATTTTTTGCCACGGATGCACAGATGTTTATTAAATTTCATTCGTGCATCTGTGGCAATTTAATTACCCAAAAACACTTAAATTTTTAGCAATATCCTTTCCTTCATAAGGTGGAAAAACGTCTAATTCCAAATCCGGATTTCCTATCAGCATTGCTTTCGTATTGCTTAGCACATCAAAACCTGCTTTGCCATAATATTTCCCCATTCCGGCATAGCCAACTCCTCCAAAAGGCAGGCTGTCTATCCAGCAATGCAGATTTGTTTGATTGATGCAGCCACCTCCGAAAGAAACTGCATTGATGAAATAATCAATATTAGCTTGGTTTTTACTGAAAAAATAAGCTGCTAAAGATTTCGGTTTACGTTTGATGATTTCTACAATTTCTTTTAAATCGTTGTACACCAGAATCGGAAATACAGGTCCGAAAATTTCCTGCTGCATTGCAGGATCTTCCCAGGTACTCGGATATAGAATTGTAGGCTCTACATATCTTTCTTTCACATCATATCGTCCGCCCAAAACTACTTTTTCCGGAATGATATAGGATGCTACCCTTTCCGTGTCGTGTTCGCTTATCATCCTTGCAAAATCCGGGCTTTGGCTTGGATCTTCGCCGTACATTTTAACGGTTGCCTTTTTCAGTTTATCAAGAAATTCATCTGCGATGTTTTCGTGTACATATACATAGCCAGGAGCAATGCACCATTGTCCGGAAATTGCCATATGTCCCCAAAGAATGCGGTCTACTGCAATATCAAGATTGGCTGTTTCATCTACTACAGTCGGGTTTTGACCACCTAATTCTAAAACAATTGGCGTCAGATTTTCGGCAGCAGCACGCATTACTACTTTGCCTACGGCAGAACTTCCCGTGAAAAATATAAAGTCAAAAGGCAACTCCAGCAATGCGGTAATTTCCTCTCTTCCGCCGGTAACGATATTTACAGCTTCAGGTTCAAAATATTTTGGAATTAAATCCTGAAAAAGAGCCGCCACAGTAGGAGTGGTGTTTGCTGGTTTCAGAATAACCGGATTACCTGCTGCTAAAGCTGCAATTGCAGGGTCTAGCAACAGCAAAATAGGTGCGTTAAATGGTCCTATAACCAAGGTCACACCAAAAGGTTCTTTGTAGATAATGCCTTTGTTACCAGTTTCTTCCAAGCCTTTTGGGATTGCAACCTCTTCTGGAGCCATCAGTTTTTGCAGGTTTTCTTTGTAATATTTGATGTTGCCAAGCGGAACCGTTATTTCAAACAATTGCTCAAATGGCGGCTTGTTGAAATCGGTTTTTAAGGCCTGACAAAATGCTTCCTGATTTTCGGTAAGCATTTTTTCCAGCCTGTTCAACTGATCTATGCGCCATTCATAAGTTTTGGTGGTATCGGTATAAAAATATTCTTTTTGTATGTCGAAAATTGATTGGTACGTGTTCATAATGATATGTTTTTTGGTTGATATCCTAAAGTTTAGGTAACTTTTTGATTATTTAAAAATTCCGAAATTTTCTAACGGCACTGTCAATACCAGCCAGCCCAAAATTTTGTTGCCGGTTACTTTATCGTTTTGATACATACACATCACCTGCGGGGTGAGCCATTTAAAAAGCTTGATGTCACCACCCAAAATAATCCTGTTACGGGTAAGCTTTCCATTGTTATCAAAGCTTAAGTATACTTCATCTTGCAAAAAAATGCTTGCCTGCTTTTTAAAAACTTCGGTTTTATGGGTAATTCCCAATCGGTTTCTGTAAAATGATAAATCTTCCCCATTCCTGAAGCGATGGAAGTACATATTTCGATCGGCAAGAATCCAGTTCTTTGCTATTGGAAAAGCCAATGTCGCCATTGCAAGCAATTGATGTTCTTTAATTGTGCTTCCGTTATCCAGATCTACATTTACATAAGTATATCCGGGAGTAAGGGTCAGGTAATTATTTATCTTGAAGTTGGGCAACACCAAAAGAGCTTTTACCTTATCAGTAGGGCTAAAACCTGTGTAAATGAGCATTCTATTATTTTTCGGGATCTCCATACTTACTCCGGCTACTAAAAAAGAGCTGACGCCGTCGATGTCCTGAGCTTTCAAATGCTGTGTCAAAAAAACAAAAAGCATTATACAGAATGCCACTGTTTTAAATGGATTTAAATTTGTGTATAATTTCATTTTTAAATTGAGTTCTATGTACCACGAATGCACGAACTTTATTTTAATGAAAAACGATATTCATTTGCGCATTCTTGGCAATAAATTTTCATTCGCATAAACCATTTATGGCAAAATTTATTTCTAAACCAAAAAAGGAAAATAAAAAGCGGAAAAATCTCTGCTCTTTATTTTCCTTTAAAAATAGAACTATTACTTCGATAGTGCTTCTATTACCAGCTGAGAAGCCAGATAACTGCTGTGTTGCTGTTGTGCAGTAATTAAGTTACCATCCTTAATGGCAAAAGGTTCCAAGGCTCCTGCAACTTCAAAATTGGTATTGTTGTTTTTACGGGCTTCGGTTTCGATGGTATATTCGTTTACTTTTTTACCGAACATCTGGTTGATGATTTCTTCTTCGCTATCCGCAAATCCGGTCCAGGTTTTCCCATCAGCCAGAAGGCTTCCATTGCTTAATCTTGTCCACAAAAGCAGAGATGTTCCGTGGCAGATCAGACAGGTAATTTTTCCGGCTTCATAAAAATCTGCGATCAACTGATGCAGTTTTACATCATCCTTAAATGTAATTAATGGTGCGCCACCACCTGCTACACAAATAGCATCGTAATCGGCAACATTTATATCAGAAACAGGAATTGTATTTCCCATCCATTTGCCAAATGTCGTGTGATGCACAAAACCAATACTGATAAGGTCGTTTGGGTAAGCTCCGTTAGGATTTTCCGGATTGCTGTGTGCGTCAAAAACCACTGCGCCACCATTTGGTGATGCTACATCTACATCATAGCCGGCGTTGACAAAATCAAAAAAGGGTCTTGTCATTTCTTCAGCAAAAAAACCGACCTGCATACCTTCAAGCATTGCGGCATTTGAAACCAGACACAAAATTTTTTTCTTAGGATAGGTATGTTGTCCGTGTATTCTGGTTACATTTTGTTCACTCATATTTTTTGTTTTAATTAAATTGAAAATAAACCGCTATGATTTGAAATACATAGATTGGTTATAAAAGTCATTTTGCCATTAATACACGAATAAATGGTTTAGTATTTCTAAAATATTCGTACATTTTTGACGATTAATAAGTTAAATTGAAAAAAAATATAAAAGGGCAGCTAAACATTCTTAGCTGCCTTTTCAGGCTATTATTATCTGGTGGTATAGCCACCATTTGAGAAAATGGTCTGTCCTGTAATCCACCATCCATCTGTTACCAGGAAAGTAATTAATGGAACAATATCTTCAGGATCAGTGAGTCCAGTTTTACTGAAGCTACTTAGTGCAGCTGCCGATTTGTTGTAAGCAGCAGAATCATCAGTTTCCTGACCGTAGAAAAATGGTGTTTCCATTGGACCAGGACCAACGGCGGTCACAGAGATGCCTCTTGATCCAAATTCTTTTGAAGCTGCACGGGTGTAATGCTCAATAGGAGCTTTACTTCCCGGATAAATCGCGTAATCGTTGGTATAAGCTGCCAGCAAAGAACTGACGATCGTACAGATTTTACCATTGTCAGCTAGTTTTTTACCAGCTTCCTGTAAAAAGAAGAACGCAGCTTTTGAGTTCACGGCAAAGATCTTATCGTAATCTTCCTCAGTTACATTTACAATAGGTTTTTTAATCACCATACCTGTCGTATTTACAGCGATATCTACCTTTCCGTATTTTTCAATGGCAGCATCAAACAATTTTGTATTGTTTTCTACAATCGTCAGATCACCTTGAATAGCAAATGCTTCTCCACCTGCAGCGATAATGTCTGCAACAGTTTTGTCAGCATCGGCTTTAGTTTTATCACTGTTAAAATGCACTACTACTTTTGCCCCTTTACTTGCGAAATCAAGTGAAATTAGTCGGCCTAAATTTTTTGCACCTCCGCCAACTATGGCTACTTTGTCTTTTAAATCGTTTCTTGACATTTGTATAATTTTTTAATTATGTTTTATACAAAAGTCAGCAATGGAAATCATATTTGTATGGTGAACTTTTCTGCAGTTGTTAGAATTTCGGAATTTCTTTTGTTTTTGTTTGATTTTTATAGGTAGGAGAATTTGTTTAAATATATACTTTGATATTGTATTAATTAATTGATTGATTTCAAACTTTATTCGAATCAATTCAGCTTTATCTATATACATTTTTATTGCTAATTTTGAAATAATTAAAACTTTCAAATGAATAATAAAAGTATTTCTGACACTATAATAAGTTTGAAAAATGCCGATCTTGAGCTACGGGAGAAACTGATCTCATGCGGACGGCTTGGTGAGGGATATAACGAAGAAATGGCAACAATTCATACAAAAAATGCAGAGAAATTAAACCAAATTATCAGCACCATCGGATATCCTACTGTTAAAAAAGTTGGCAAAGAGGCAGCTTATGCAGCGTGGTTAGTTATTCAGCATTCTATAGGAAATCCTCACTTTATGAAAAAATGTGCTAAACTTTTAGATGAAGCGGTGACAAAGAATGAAGCAGATCCACGAAACTTGGCTTATTTAAATGACAGAATAGCGGTATTTGAAAACAGGCATCAAATGTATGGTACTCAATTTGACTGGGATGAAAATGGTAATTTAAGCCCGAATCCTATCGATGACCTAAATAAAACAAATGAAAGAAGAAAAGCAATCGGACTAAATACTCTTCAAGAGCAAACCGAAATTATAAGGAAACAGGCTGAAGATGAAAACCAGCAACCTCCTAAATATCTAGATTACAGGAAAAAAGAAATGGAAAAATGGAAAAAATCTGTAGGATGGATAAAATAATGGATTCATCAGAAGGCAAAAAATAATTTATTATTATAAAACCTTATACAAACTGTGATTTGTAATATAACCACAGTGAATAATACTGAAAATTTTTTAAAATTTTCATGGGAATTCGCCAAAATTATAAATCATTTTTACGGATGGAATTAGATAATTATTAACTAAAAACTGATATCTTAAGTTATTTTAATATTAATTTTTTTGTTATTCTTGTGCCTTCTGGAGTGATGATTACAATGATTACATTTTTAGATCCTTTTGCTGAATTACTGATGTTAAAAGATAGCTTATTATTACCTTGTGATACGGAAGCACTTTCAGCTTTTAAGAGCTTGCCATCCCAACCGTATAATTCAAATTTTGTGATTCCGGATTGAGAGGCTTTTAAAGAGATATGAATATTATCAACAACAGGATTCGGATAAAATTGTATAACAGGCTCATTTTTGACTTCATTATTAGCCAAAATAAGATTTGGAAGGTTAACAATCCAACCATATGCTACTACCGCCGGACCATCTTCAAAACCAGCTATATATTTGCCATTTGGCGAGATTGCATAAGCTGCACCCATAGAATTAGCCGTCGAGTTTACAGTAACTCCTAAATTGATAAGATAAGTTTTAAGATCAATAGGAGTTGTACCCAAAACAGGGTTATATATTATTGGATATCTGTTTGTATTAGATGGGGTATACCACATTCCTACAATAGTTCCGTCATTGGATATTCCTGCAAATGCACCTCCTGCGTAAAGTGACGGGTCAGGATTTGCAAATTCGGTATAAGAATCCGACACAGGATCATATATAAAAGGAAGACTGTCGAAGGTGCCTACTGCTTTACCACTTTCATTGATAGCACGGACTTCACTAGAAGTAGAGGTGGGTAAATTACCATTATGTGTAATATATTTAAACACACCAGTTTCACTAAACAATGTTGGGACACGTCTTGTAGAGGGTGTTGGAATATCCACCCATCCCGCTACTTTACCTTGATTGTTCACGGTATAGAAAGTTCCGTTTACAAAGTCACTGTTGCTGGCTCTGGTAGTTATACCGGTCTGTATATCGTGTACAAAGGGAATAACTTTGCTGGTATTTGTAATTTGATCCAGAACACCCATTTGTCCGGTTATATATCTGCCATTATCTGATATTTGGTATGGGACACTTTCTGTATATGTAGAGGTCGTAGTTGTATTAGGTGGAAAAGGAATATTTACCCAGGTGGTGGTGCCACTTAGTTTATAAGCAGGTAATCTAAAGCTTCCATTGGTTATACTGCCTACCAGATCTCCATTATTATTAGTTCCTCTAAGCCTGTAAACACTTGCTTCCTTTACAACATAAGTATTGGTTGACCAATTGTAAATAAGTCCAAATGAAACCGCAACACCATTGTCATTCACATCTTGGAAAGCCGAATTGTTAACTGCAAGTTTACGATATTCCTGCGCGCTTAAAAAATTAGAAATAAATACTAATACCGTAAATAGTTTATTTTTTTTCATAAGGAATAATATTTGGTTTGTTATCTACCAAAGTTGTGGTAATTAATTTGTTTATAAAATTTATCAGTGTGAGAAATTCCGAAATTATCTCTAGATAATGATGAAATTTATAACTCAGCTTCTTCTTTTTCACTTTTAATTTTTGATAAGAAAAAAGAGGGAGTAAATCCTGTTTCTTTCTTGAAAACAGTTGCAAATACTTCTCTGGATGCGAAACCGCAGACTTCTGCTAGATAGCTGATTTTGTATTCTCTGTATTTTGGATTTTTATAAAGCAATTCTATAATATAATGAATTCTAAGTCCATTAATATAACTGTTAAAGCTTTTCCCTTTATGTTGTTTGATTATTTCAGAAAGATATCTGGTATTGGTATTGAGAGAATTAGCGATATGACTAAGACTTATATCTTTTCTGATAAATTTCTGATCTGCCTCAAATTTGGATAATTTTTGCAATATAGCATTGGTAGTATCGTTTGCAATACCTATGTGTTTTTCTAAACTGTCTTTAGCAATTTCTGTTTTATTAATTTCATGTATGATCTTTACATCCTCTTTTTTGATAGATTCAATAATGTTTTTATATTTTTCGTGCAGTCTATGGTGGTTTCTATTCCAAAAGAAGCCTGCTATTATGATCAAACTTATCAGAATTGCTGAAACTGTTGTTAAAATATTTTTTACACTATTTGAATGAAGTACATTTTGTTCATCAATAATATGCTCTATAGGTGTATTTATGGTTTTTTTTTCTGCATTTACAAGACTGTCATTGAGTTTAGTATATAGATTCATATATTTTGAAGAAGCTTCTTTTCCTCCAGTTTCCACATAAGATTTAAACATCACTTCATAAACATCTCTCCTTATGTATGGCAGGCTGAGATGTTTTTCCAGTTGCTCAGCCTGTTTTGCAAAATCTATCGCTTTGTTATATTGTTTCTGATCAAAATATAGCCAGGCAAATTCGTTTAGCAGGGTAGTTTCAATATCTTTATTGATGTTATATTCTTTATTTTGACATATGTCCAAAGCTTTAGAAAAAAACATTTTTGCATTTTCGGCATGTTGTAATACAACGTTTGTCATTCCCAGATTAATATAATTTAGAGCCAATGTATTATATTTTTTGTCAATAAAATCTTTACTATTATCCAGTTTCTCTATTGTTTCCAGACTTTTCTTCTCATAATAAATTACAGAATCTATAGGAGCATTGATATGCGCAAAATAGGTAGCCAAACCTGTATAAATCATTGAAACCTGATAATTTCTGTAATTGTGGGATTTGATTTTTTGAGCAGCAGCCAGAGCTTTTAAAAATTCTTTATGGCTTTCATTGTTAAAACCCAATTCCGTATAAGAAGATGCTCTGAGTCTGTGAGTATTCGATAATATTTCATAGTCTCCTGTTTCCGTTGACAATTTTTCTGTCTCTTTACTTAGCTCAATAACCTTTTTATAATTTCCAATATCAAAATATTTTGCCATCAGAAGAGTATTACTTTCCAGCATACCTTTCTTATAATGTATGTTTTTAGAGTGTTTATAGATGTTTTTGGAAATTTCTATAGTCTTTTTAAGATCTTTTGCAGAAAGTTTTTTTGCAAGATCTATTTCTTGATTAATTTCAGATTCAGTATTTAAATGTTCAGGCTTTTGTGCGTGAGTAAATCCGAAAATTATGCAAAATAACAAGGGTATAAATTTTTTCATAAGTTGTGGTTTTAAAAGTTTGCAAATTAACTACTAATGTAGGAATTCATAGAAAATACTGTTGTTATATTTTCGTAATTCCTCACATTTAAAGTTAAGTATAATTTATTGATAATAAGCATGTTTGTAAACTTTATTATAATAGCTTTTGCATGCTTAATAAAAGTTATAAAAATGATCCGAAATTTTTCTTTAGCAAAAATATGTACTGACATTCTTATCAATGCGTTTATTTTTTTTAGTGCTGATTATCAGTATTATTAATTTGTAAAACAATTTCATTTATCTGTTTTTTTAAGAGAGGTATTCCGAAAACCTCACATGTAGTGTTTTTATAATAAAGATTATCTGTGTAACATTACATCAGCTTAATGAAATAATGCTAGCTATCAATTATATAGCAGTTAATTAAAAAAGCAGAACACAAATGATGAAATTTTATGATTTAAATCTTTTACTGAAAATAATGTCTGAGTTAATGATTGTTAGAACAGTATTTAAGAACACAAGAAACATATTTAGTACAGTATTTTAATACGAAATTCTCTTCCTGCAAAGAATTCTTAGAAATTTAAATAAGGTTTATTTAAATCATCAAATGGACTAAAATAAGACATAGTATATATTTTTGTTTAGATTGTGAAATGACAGAAAATATTAATATTTAATATGAATTTGTTGTAATATATTCTGAAAATCTCACACGTTGTTCTTTCTTCTGCAGAACTAAACATATAATTTTGTAGAAAATTCTGGATAGGTGTTGTAATATACTTCCAAAATAAATAAGAGAAACACAAATGAAGAAAATTAATTTATTAAACAGCGAAGCCTATAATCCCATTCGGGTAAAGGTTTTGCTGTTTTTATTTTTCTTCGCTTTCACAATGTTGGCATTTGCTCATCCGATAACAGTTATATCTGATGATTCCAAAAATGAGCCTCCAAAGTCCATACACGATTCTCTTTCTTTGAAAACAATTAATGCTGATACTGCAAAAGTTTATATTGCAGAAGGTACCGTTTTTTATAATACTCAGGAGATCCACGGAAATGTAGAGATTATACAAATACCAAAGATTTTAAAAGCTGAAAAAAATAAAGCAAACCGCCAGCTTGCGAAAGTTCTTCCCAAAAAAAAGGACATTATAAAGTCTAAAATAGAAGAATACCCACTTAAAGCGAGGTTCACTTTCACACATTTACCTTTTGAATCCCATACTGTTTTTTCAGTATGCGGCGAAAATAGTATAACAGTACCTACTACCAATTCACCAATCAGAATTGTAGCTTTAGCAGTACAATATCATATTTCTTTCTATGTTCCTTCTCAGGAAAAACACAATTCTAAATATATAATGTCTTTTGCCAATGAAATTAATCATTGGCAAATGCACATTCGCCCGCCTCCTGCGGTTTAGAAAACCTTAATTCTTTGCTAAAAAACAACACGATCATTTACTCTCAATTTTGTTCAGAACGAATTGAAGAAAAATGATTGCTTGCTCTGGCATATGAAATCTTAATAAAAATCAAAAAAACTATTTTGTGTATTTGCGTAAAAATATACGAGCAATACATGAATTAACAATTTTAAGAAAATAATTTAAAATGATACGAAAAATTTTACAAACTGTCCCTCTTTTTGTAGCTACAATCTGCTTGTACGGGCAAACTGGGCAAGCGGTTGGGGTTATAGCGTCAAGTGATGCGATTCCTACCGATTTTCCCCATACTTCATCTATTTTAGATGTACGGTCTGCAAATAAAGGATTTCTTGCACCTAGAGTTGCATTGACGTCACTTACCAATATAGCACCGATTACCACCACCAACGCTGCACTTAAAACAGGACTTTTGGTTTATAACTCTACCGATAATGCAGAATTAGATAAGGGCTACTATTACTGGGATGGGGTACAGTGGATTCCCTGGAGAAAAAGCTCAAATACGATCCAAAGCTCTACAGCAACAGATATTAGCACAGCAACTTTAGGATATATACCACAAGGAACAGGAGCTACAGCACCCGCTACGTTTATTTACGGAAATGTAAAAGGCACCAAAGTAGGATGCTTCAAATTTACAGCAGGCAACAACCACTCTTTCTGTGGTTATGACTTGAAAGATACTTCAAACGCTGCTATAGGGGTTAATTGGTCAACATCTTTTGCGATGGCAAAAAGCATCAATGGTTATCTGGCTACAGCTACAAGCACTGAGGAATGGGATTTCATCAAGACCAATCTTCTGCCAACCACTCTTCCTTCACAAAATCAAAGTAATGCTTGGTTAGGATTTAATAAAGTAACCTATCCAGGGAATCCCAAACAATTTACCTGGATTACGGGTGAGAAGTCTATGGTAGCTTGGGAGCGTGCAGGCTTATCGGCGGCACCGGATAATGCTAATGCAAGTTTTGAATTTAATTTCGCTGACAGCCAGCCAGATGATGCTGCTAATGCAGAAGGTTGCGTACATATATTTCCTGCATCCCATTCTGGTGGTGCTAACAGATATTGGAATGATGCTGCCTGTACCAGCACAACTGTCTCTGGGGCAATGGTATCTTATCTCATCGTAGAATTTCAAAATTAAAAACGACAAATTATGAAAAATTTTTATCTGGCTATATTCAGTATAGCTTTTAGCATAAGTACATCTGCTCAGGTTCAGGTCACAAATCTCACAACCCCACCTTTAATATCAGCGTCTGCGATGTTGCAGGTAGATGCTACTGACAAAGGTGTTTCTCTACCCAATGTGGCTTTGCTTTCCACTACAGATGTTGCAACTATTACTATACCAAAAGATGGCTTAGTAGTCTATAATACCAATACAATAGCAGACGTAACACCAGGCTATTATTACAGATATAACAATGCTTGGCAACCTCTTGGGAAGATTACTGATTCTTATATTTTCCAACAAAAAATAGACGTTGCTGTATTGGGGTATACCCCAAGTAATGTAGGGATTACTGCTGATAATTCTACAGGAAGTATCAATCAGCCGAGTAATGGCACTTGGACAAAAAATGGATGTGTAAAATGGGATGTAAGTGTCGGTGGTAACAATCATACGTATTGTGCTTACACGCGAAGTAGTGACCCAGAGTGGGAACAGGCTTTTAGCTTTGCACAGTACAGAGGAGGCTACTTGGTTACCATTACTTCAGATGCAGAAAGAAATTGGCTGAAGACTAATATTATTGATGCTAAAAATTTATTGAATAATATCTGGCTGGGTTATAACAAATATCAAAGCCGTTATATCCCATTGGCAGGGAATAACAATGATACGTATAATAGTGTAGATTATGCACGCTACAGATACAAATGGATTACAGGAGAAAAATGGTCAGTAAATTGGGAAGTCCCTACTGGAGCAACCGTACAAAATAATTTTGCCACTACGCCAAATATTGGGAGCTCCAATCGTTGTGCTTTTATAATGACAGGTGGAAGCAGACAATGGGGTGACAAAGACTGCGACGATACAGGAGGTACTAACAGTCAAGTAATCGTAGAATTTCAAGATACCTATTAAAAAAAATAAAATTTGCATAATGAGAAAAACAATATACATATCAATACTTACCATTTTATGCACGTCGAACTCTTTGTTTGGGCAGATTGGTATAGGCACGCAAACTCCCGATGGTTCTACGGTACTGGATGTGGTAGCTTCTGATAAAGGATTTTTGGCACCTCAAGTAGCTTTGATAGCTACTGGTACTTGGACCTTAACTGGTACTGCAACAGAAGGTATGCTAGTCTATAATACGACAGACAATGTTTCACTAGACCCAGGCTATTATTTCTGGGATGGTACCGCTTGGCAGCCAACAGGAATTGGTTCCAGAACCAATATAGTATCAGACGGAGTGATACCCTCTATTCTTGGGTACAATCCGAATGGTATAGCTTCTGCGGCGGCTAATAGTGTTACTGTAGATGGCGTAACATTTACAAAAAGAGGGTGTACACAATGGACTACTGGTTCGGGTTTTAATAACCACTACTACTGTGCTTATACTAGTGGTAATAATGGGAGTAGTAATGCTAACCCTGGAGCTAATGGCGTTAATTGGGGAACTGCATACAACGTAGGAAAGCAATTGAATGGCTATCTGGTAACCATTACTTCTGATAACGAAAGGATTTTTGTTACAAACAATATTATCAATGGCAGTAATGGTGGATATGGTCAGCTGAATAACAATCTTTGGATTGGAAATAATAAGGCAATCAACAGATCTTTCACACCTGCTAACCAGCCGGCTCCGGGGATTCCCATTGAATTTTATTGGATTACAGGGGAAGAGTCTAAATACGTGTGGAGCAATACAACAATTGTAGAGCAAAATTTTGCAACTAATTCTGGTGGCGTTCAAGACGAACCAAATAATCGCTTTAATAATGAAGGATGTACCCATATGTGGGCTGACGGTATGAGTAGTGGTTTGAGTGGTTTGAGACTTAAATGGAATGATGCACCTTGTACACAAACTACTTTTTATCCTGGAAATGACGATTTAATTGAAGAGCGTAGAGCATTTAACCAATTAATTATAGAATTTAATCAGTAATAATTTTTCTGTCCGCTGTTTCACTTTCCCACTAAGATAGTTGTAACAGCGGATTTTAAGATAGATTTTTGGTGGATTCAGTATAAAACTGGCAGACCAGAAATATTCAATATCAAATAACCTCAATCTGTATCATTTTAATAACCAATAGTGGACGAGTTAAAAAAATTACAGATACGTTTTCTCCTCATACATCCAGTCTGTAGAAGGCAGGGATTAGAAAGGAAAAAATAACCATAAGAAAACACAAGATAAACACAAATTTTAAAAATTAAATTAATTTCAAAATGAAAAAAAACATCATTCTTTTAGGAGCTTTAGTAATAAGCTCATTTGCATACTCACAAGTGGGTATTAACAACGAAAGTCCAAAAGCAACTTTAGACGTTTCTGCAAAAACACCTAGCACAACAGCAGAAGGAATTATCGCTCCGAGACTATCGGGTGACGATATTAAAGGAAAAGATGGACAGTATCTTGCAGATCAAAAAGGAGCTATTGTATATGCAACATCAGCTGTTGGTACACCTTCTGTAAAAACAGCAAATATCACTGCAGAAGGTTACTACTACTTTGATGGTGCAATTTGGATAAAGTTTGGGACTGGAACAGCTAGTGCTGGTGCGGAACCTTGGTACAATCAGGCTGACGGAACTCCGGCAACCGCAAATACCCAAAATATTTACCAAACTGGTAAGGTTGCTATCAATACACCAACAACAAACAAGCAATTTGAAGTAAAAGGGGATTTAAAATCTACTTATACAGCCACTGGTTTTTATAGCTCTATTGACAATAATGATACTACTACTTTCGGTGTACCAACTAACGCATTGGTGGTAGCAGATAATGCTGATTTTGCCAGTGCTACGAGAATTAATGCCTTATACGCAAATAATAATGTAGGTGCAGCATTGTTAAGTACTGATTTGGGTAGTGGATCTTCAGCACAAAATTTGAATACTGCTACTTCAGGTGTGGCTACATCTGTTATAACGACCGCCGCTGGCAACAGGACTACAAGCTTAAGGCTTGCTTCAGGAACTGGTGCTGAAATTACTGATGGGTTTTCTACAGGAACGGGATATAAATCTACATTACGAGTAGAGAGAGCTAATGGTATTAACTTTAATTTCCTTAATTCAAGCGGTACTACAGAAGGTAGCTATACTTTCCCAAGAAATAATGGCTCTGCCAACCAGGTGCTTACCACAGATGGTAATTCTACTTTGTCAACCCTATCCTGGAAAGACATTTCTTCACTTGTGACTGTTCCAACAGAACCATGGAATGTACAGGGTGGTACTACGGCGGCAACTACAAATACCCAGAATATCTACCAGGCGGGTAATGTTTCCATAGGTTCTCAAACACCTATTGCGCCATTTACATCCAACTCGGTTACCATTACACCAAAATTATCAGTATCAGGTGATGTTGCAACAACAGGAAGTTATTACACCACAACAGGTAAATATGCCGATTATGTTTTTGAAGATTATTATGATGGAGTGTCTAAAATTGACGAAACATACAAATTCAAATCATTAGCAGAAACAGCAGCTTACATCAAAGCAAACAAGCATTTGCCGGGCGTTACCGCTATCAAAGATATTTTGAAAACCAAAGACGGTTACACCGTTAATTTATCTGAGTTATCCATCCAGCAATTGGAAAAGATAGAAGAACTGTATCTGCACACTATCGAGCAGCAAGAAGAGATTTCTAAACAAAAAACAGAGATCAGCGACCTGAAATCCCGTATGGAAAAACTGGAGCAGCTTCTTTTGAAAAAAATAATAAGTAATTCAAATTCCTTTAAAATGAAAAATAAATATAAAGGAATCAACACAATATTGGCAATGTCAATATGTTGTTGCTCAGTCGGTTGGGTCTCTGCCCAGTCGGGGCAAACCGGCGTTGGCACCAGAAACCCTAAAGGTGCTTTGCACGTAGACGGAGCCAAGGATAATGATGCTACTGCGCCCACAGCACCTACGGCAACGCAGGCAGCCAATGATGTGATTGTAGATAAAACGACAGGCTTTATCGGTGTGGGTGTTTCAGCTCCTATAGTACCTCTCGATATGAGATCTACAGTAAATACAGATAATGCTTTGGGTATTGGTACTACCACAATGACAGCTGTTGCTGCTGCTGCTGGTGCTGTACGTTATGATGAAGTTAATGTACCGGTTGGTGCAAAAATTGAGGTGTCAGACGGCTCTGTTTGGAACAAATTATACATCGCTCCACAAAAAGCAGTAGTGGTGGCACGTAAAATTTCCACTAAAGCAATAGGAACATCAGCTACTGTTATTGACGGTTGGAATGAGGTATACGATTTGAGCAATAGTTTTACTCCTACAACAGGTGTTTTTACGGCACCACGGGCAGGAACGTACACCTTTCTATTGACGTTTAACCTTGTAAATACTGTGATTGCTGATGCTACTCGGGTAGAATCACAGATTTATAGAACTTCTGGAACGCCTGCTATTTTGGCTAGGGTGTATAAAACATTCGGTCAGTCGATGACGGGTACTCCGGATGATGCTAATGCAAGTAAACAGACACAGGCAGGAGGATCAAGTACTGTTACATTAACCTTGGCTCAAGGAGATACTGTAGTGCCTAGATTATTACATAATTTAACAGGAGGCAATATTAATTTGAGGGTAACCAGTAATGCTGCCGATCCTGCAAACCCGGATGACGGATTTAATAATTTAACCATTATAGAACATTAAAAATAGATTATGAAAAAGAAAATGATATATCAGTTGCTGGCTTGTACTCTTATTTTTTCTACAGGTACTATAGCGGCACAAACAGGAGTGCTTACCCAAAACCCGTCTACTCCCTTGCATATAGATGCGGCAGATGATAATGCGGCTACTGTGACTACTGGTCAGGCAGCCAATGATGTGGTGGTAACAGCGGCAGGTAATCTGGGAGTGGGAGTTTTGACTCCTGTAACCAAAGTAGATCTCCGCTCAGCAGATCAGAAAGGGATTATTGGTGTAGGGCAAAATACTGCACAAACTGCTGCCGTTGCAGGTGCAGGCGCCATACGTTACAATACTTCCGGTTATCTGGATTATTCGGATGGCGAAAAATGGATTGCTTTACCGTTAACACCACCAACCAAAGCATTGGTAAATGCCAATAAAAATACCGCTCTTGCAATTGCTAACAACACAGAAACTTATGTAACAGGCTGGACGAATGAAACTGTTGATACAGGTAACGATTTTGATTTAGCTACGGGTACATTTACAGCACCTCGTGCTGGGTTTTACCTGGTGGCTTTCAATATTACTTTAGATACTGGAACTATCAATAGAAACACCTTTATTGAAACGATAATTGAAAGCACAGGAGCTACCAATAATATTCCGGTGTATAGAACAATAAATTCTTTTCCGGCATTTCAGGCTACTATAAGAAGCAATTTTGTAAGTGGTAATTGTAATGCGATCTTTAACCTTGCAGCAGGTGAAACTATAAGGTTTAAAGTGAGACATACCTTGGGGAGTAGTAGAAACACCCTTAATGACGGAACTTTAAACAATATTAGCATTAGTGAATTATAAAAGTATAACAATGAGAATATTACAACATAAAATAAAAAGTTTGGCGACTACTTGTTTACCAATGGTATTGTTTATAACACAGGCAAACGCCCAGATGGGAGTAGGTACACTTAGCCCTTCAAATCCTGCAGAAATTGTTACTACTGCAGGTAATGTAATTGTAGACAATACAGGCAAGGTCGGCGTATTGGTCGCCGGTCCAAAGGTAGCAATTGATCTGCGAAGCGGCGGTACAAACGGTTCCGTTGCCATAGGAAATACTACCCAAACGGCGGCAGCTGCCGGTAAAGGTGCACTGCGATATGTTAATAGCCCCGCAATTGGCGTAAAGGGCTATCTGGAATATTCTGACGGTACCAACTGGGTAAGTTTTTTCCCAAATGGGAAACCTCGTATAGTGGTAATGGCGAATAAAACAACACAGGATACCGAAGTGTTTGAAGGAGCAGATTCAGGCCCGAAAGCAGGTTTAATGCAACGTCGTTCATCTTATTTAACGAACTGGACGGAGAAATTAGATTCTGATTCTGGTGTGCCAACAGCTAATTTCAATCCCATTACGGGTGAGTTTGTAGCGCCAAGAGCAGGGGTATATTTTGCCACGTTTACCTATGCGCTCTCAATCCAATTTGTACAATCAGGTAGTAGCAACCAAACAGAAGCTATTTGGGAAGTAAGGAACTCAGCCAATGTGATTACCCAAAGGGTAAAAACAAATAATGGGTATGCTTCAGATTCAGGAAATGCTGCCGCTAATACATTACCGGTAGGATCTGCCTGTACGGTAAGTGTTTATTTAAACCAAGGGGATAAGCTAAGACCTTTTTCTTGGATTTCGACAGAATTTGCCGACACTTATCTTAGCCAGTTCAATACTACATCAAGTGGGGTGTATAATGCCCTTACGATTGTGGAGCAATAAAAATAATTTTAAATGATTAGTGGTTAGTTATTAATCACTAATCTTTAATTATCAACCATTTATTAATAACCATTAAATAATTAATTTATGCCCTTTTTAAACTTTGAAAGCCGACATTTTTCTGAAGCAGAAAAAACGGCAATAAGTACAGCATTGTCGGGAAAGGTAGCGCCGCTAACGCCTGAAGAACGTCAACAGTTTGGAAGTGTCAACGAGCAAAACAAACTGATAATAAATAAAGTGAAGGATTATAGAGATAGTGATCCTCAGCTTTCCAGCCCCGAAGTAGATTGGGAAGAATTTGGCAATGATTTTGTCAGTCGCAACTTTTTGCAATCACTCACCAATAGCCTTACAGAGCTTAGCCGGGGACTAGAGAATGCTAAGATCTTACACGATTGGGACAACTATCAGGCTTCTTTGATAGATTACCAATATTCTGTATATCGCAATGATTCCGGCAGCACCGGTTTCCATACCAAAGTGGATGAGATCAGGCAATTTTTTAATCGTACAGGCGGTAGTAGTGGCAACTCCACTTCTCCTGAATCCAAGGAATAGCTGATCATCCTCCCTTTTGACGTCTTGAAGTGCAACGATGAGGTTGTATAGCCCCAAATTTGGGGTTCAGGACGTCAAAAATGAAGTCTAAGACCTGAAAAATGATGTGCGAGACCCCAAATTTGAGGTTACATAACCCCAAGCTTGAGTTTCAGGATGTCAAATTTGGCATCAATGACGTCAAAGATGGACTTTAAGACGTCAACAATGAAATATATAATTTGAATTGGTTATTCTTCCAGCCGGGTAGATCAGGTTATTAGTTTACCATAATTTGTGTTTTTAAAGGTTTACTCTGGCTGAAATTTTTTAATGCATTTCGATTGATAATCTTCTTCAACCGTGTAATTTATTTATTAGTGGTTCATCATAATTTTTTTTCTATTTACTCAGGTTGAAGATTTTTATAGAATATTCTTTATTAATAAGTATCAATATAATAACACTATACAATGAGATAAGAAAACAAAAAACAAAACTAAAGGTCTGTATATATAATAAATATGTATGAAAGACAGATTTGCAAATTATTGCAAAAAAGGGAAGTTCCTTCAAAAAAAAATTCACTTGGAAAAAAACAAAAACTAAAAACTTATTCTAATGAAAGCTATTTACAAATTAGTATTCTTGCTTCTGGCATCGGTTTATGGGATTGCTCATGCGCAATCCAACAATATACTGTATTTGTCGTCTGGAGCAACAGGGAAGATTTATGACATAAGTTCCCTCACCGGAGGAGATCTTATATCTGCAACGCCGATTGCAACATATTCACCAAGAGCATCCCTCGGTAACCTTGCTGTAGGGCCGAATCCTTCTGGTGGAGGATATGTGTTTACACACTCAGATACTTTTTCGGGTTCTGCCGTTTTTGTGAACGGTGTAGATACCGCAGGTGATCTGCCGGGAGATGTGGGAGGTCTTACGGCTAACCCTTCTGGAGGATATACCTATGGCATATCTTCAGGAAGAAGACTCCTGAGAGCCAACCCCACTCCCTTAGATTTGGGAGCCATTACTGGAGATTCCGTTTGGAATGGGAGCACACCGGGGAACGATTCGTTCTTTGATCCTCAGGGGAATATGTATGTTGTAACAACGAGAACGATAAACTCTACAACTACATCTTACATTTATAAAATTGATATTACTACCCGTACAGCAGCTTTGTACCTTCAGCTAAATGGCACACTTCCTACAAATTTTCAGGGATTGGCTTATTTTAATAATAAAATTTATGCTGCTCAGGCTTTTCAGACAACAGTGTCCGGGCAAAATTATTCTAATGTTCGGGTGTATGAAATAGATCCGGGTTCGGGTGCAGGAGCAGTGAAAGCAAATTATGTTCTGATGCAGGGAACGGTGGATGCAGGGAACAATCTGGATCTTGCAACAGGTGTTACATTTGTTGCTCCTACATCAGATCTTTCTGTTACCAAAACCGTAAACCCTAATAACCCAAAATATGGTAGCAATGTAACGTTCACTATTACTGCTACTAACAATGGTCCTAATAATAATACCAATGTTTCTGTTTCTGATGTTATTCCATCTGGATATACAACAGTAAATTATACACCAAGTACAGGAACTTACAATGCTACAACAGGTGTTTGGGCTATAGGAACACTTAATAATGGTGCTTCTGCCACACTTAGCATAGTCGCAAAAGTTTTATCTGCGGGTAGCTATACCAATACGGCTACTATTATAGGATCATTGTCAGATCCTGATACCTCTAATAATAGTGCATCAGCTACACCTGCTCCAATACAAAATACGATAGATGCGGTAAATGATTCTTACAATCTTGTTACAGGGTCTTCTAATGTAGAATCTGTATTGAGTAATGATACTTATAATATTGGTGCTGCGACAACGTCTAATGTTACGGTAAGCCAGGTGTCTACAACCAATGCAGGGGTAACGATCAATTCTTCCGGTATTATTTCCGTTGGGAATAGTGTACCTGCAGGAACTTATACATTGGTATATCAGATGTGTGACAAGTCGGATCCTTCGCATTGCGACACTGCTACCGTTGTTGTTACCGTTGTTACCAGCCCGTTGGCTTGTAATACACCTACCAATCTCATTACCTCAGCAACTTATCCTAATTTGTCTGTAACAACAACTAATGTTTTGGGACTTGGCTGGACGGGTACGGGAAATGTTATTGATTCAGATCTTAATAATTTTGCAAACAATTGTACACTATGCGGTACACTTAAATCATTAAGGGTAACGGATCCTGATCATACTTTCACGGTGGGTACTTATGCAGGTTTTCATATAGGTACGGCTACATCACCCCTGCCTTTTGAAATCAGATTATATAATAATGGCAGCCTTGTTCAGACTGGTGTTTTCAGTACGTTAGTCACTACAGGTTCTGATTTTGTTTTAAAATCGACAGTAGCCTTTGATGCTGTTGAAATATACGTAGCTTCAGGTGGTATTAATGTATATTATCCGATCCTTACCAGAACCTGCCCTACAGTTTTAGAATGTAATACAATGACAGCGTGGAAGAATAATGCTTTTTCTGATCTTACAGTAACATCAAGTGCTACAGGAAACACTTTCTTTAGAGAGAATTTGATTGATACTGACGATACCAATGCTGCTACAGCTACAGCGGGTCTTCCAAAATCTTTCCGGGTTTCTGATGACACCAATACCTATGGTGCAGGTACTTTTGTGGGATATAATCTTTCGTTGATTACACTTCCGTTAGACAATAATTTTACTATAAATACATATAAAAAGAATAATCTTGGTTTATCTGTACTTGCAGAATCCAAAACATTTACTGCAGACGGTTCGTTTCCTAGCGGAGCTCGTGTAGACGTAGGATTTGTCGCTACTGAAGACTTTGATTCTGTAGAAATAATATTTGCAGGAAGTTTGACTGCAAGTATTTATTATCCCATTTTGATGAGATCCTGTTCATCTCCTGACTTAGTGTGTAATACAGCAACAAATGCTAGTCAAAACAGCCATTCTGTAGTGGTGAATCCTGAAAGAACAGGGGCAGGAGGATTGAATGTTGGTGCTTCTTGGGCTCCTAATTTTGGAGCTGTAGTATCGCCAAGCACTGCTGATTACGCAAGTCTTTCTGCTTCCGGTGTTGTTGCAAGTGCCTTTGTATCTGTGAAAGATATATCTACGGTATATCCTGCCGGAACTTTTGCAGGATTTAAGATTCAAAATATCAGTATATTCGATGCCTCATTATTAAGTGGTATTACAATCAGAACTTATAATGGTGGTGTGCTGCAGGAATCACAAAGCGGAGCTTCTATCTTCGCATCTGTAAGTGCATTTGATATTACTAGCCCACAAACAATCGGCTTTGAAACCACAAAAACATTTGATGAGGTTCAAATAGTTGTAGATAATCCTTTTGGATTAAGTTTGGGGGAAACACGTGTATTTAATATGGTGCTTAAAAAACCATGCGAAGGAACTGTTCCTTTAGTATGTAATACACCTACCAACTATACCACACCAAATTATCCTGTAAATATAAGCTTACCAAGAACTGGACTTACAGGAGCATTGGCAGCTGGTAATTTTGTGCAGAACACAGAGAATGTAATAGATGCTGATACTAATAACTTTGCAAACATTACTTTGCTTACGGGTGTAGGAAATTCCGGAAGTATTTCGGTGAAAAAATCACTTTCTACATTCCCGGCAGGCTATTTTGCAGGCTTTACGATCAGAAATACATCTTTGATTAATGCTTCTCTATTGGGAGGTATCACTATCAGTACCTATCTGGATGGTGTAGAGCAAGAGAACGTATCCGGTACTTCGGTTATTTTCGGGTCAGGAAGTACTATTTTTGATGGAAGTACTAAACAAACATTAGGTATTGTTACCAAGTTCGATTTTGATGAAGTCAGAATCAGTGTAAACAATATTGTAGGATTTAATCTAGGAACTACGGAAGTATATAATCTGGTTATTACCAAAACCTGCCCGGGTATTATAGATTGTAATAATGAATATTATCTTGTAAATCCTGCATTCCCAGTTGTATTGGATATTGCATATACAGGAACTAGTGGTCTTTCTTGTTCCAATTCAGTAGTTAATCCTGGTAATGTGATCGATAATGACCCCAATAATTATGCGGTATTTAATCTTTCTGGAACAGCTTGTACTACTTCCATAGGAGTTGTGGATCCTTCAAATACTTATCCTAAAGGAACTTTTGCAGGATATACAGTTAGAAATACTACTTCTTTAGCTAATATAAATTTCTTTCAAAACACAACAATAAAAACTTATTTGGATGGGGTTTTACAAGAGAGCAAAACATCTTCAGAATTAAGTAATTTCTCATTGTTCTTTATTCCTATTTGGGGTACTGGTACTCAGAACATAGGTTTTTATACTACAAAACCTTTTGATGAAGTAGTAATAGAAGTTTCTGCACTTTTTGGTGCCAACACAGTACATGTCTATGGATTATTTATCAATACAAAAACATCAGATGGCGGCTCATTAAATTGCGCTGCAGGTGTTTGCTACAAGCCGGGAATTACAGGTGGTACAACACTTGAAACCAAGCATGGTATTACTACACTTGGAAGAGCCGGCGCTGATAATGATAATTGGCCAATGGTGAGAAAAGGTGCTTGGACCGTTCTGGAATCTAAGGAAAAAGGATTTTTACCAAACAGAGTGGCGTTGACAGCAAATCTATCTGCAATTACGAACCCAATAGAAGGAATGATGGTATATGATGAGGAAGCAGACTGCCTTAAAATATATACCACTAAAGAAGGAGATACTACTCCTGCTTGGCATTGTTTTAATACACAAACGTGTCCTGATTAATAGTAAACAAAAGATAACAGAGATGAGCTAAAAAGAATAGCTCATCTCTATATCTTCTTTATCAAAAATAAAATGCAATCTACCTAATAATAATTGTAAAAACTCAATTAATATAGGATGATAGCACATCACAATTGAAAAACAATAAATATTTACTTATGAAAAATTTTATAACAATACTATCAATGTTATTTGCGACTGTTGCGTTTTCACAAGTGGCAATAGGCAAAAATTCTACAACAGCAGGTTCGTCTGTTTCATTGGAGTTTTACGATGTTCCGGACAATGCAAAAGGCATAGTAGTACCTTGGGTATCTACAGTAGCCGACATCCCTGTAGCATACAACGCCAGTACCGGAGAAGGCTACAGAGGCATTCAGGGAACAATTACTGATGGCACTATTATTTTCGATCTTTCTGATAAGAAAATGAAATACAGAAAAGCAGGGGTGTGGTTTGATCTTACGGGAAGTCCTGTTTTTCCTTTGACAGTGAAGGACGGGTCTAATCAGGATGTTACTTTTACACAGTTCAACAACATAGACTCATCATTGCAAGATAGTAAAAAAGAGCAGGAAAATGCTAAAGTAGCATTAGGAGCAAATGCAGCTACAGATACCTTTAATGGAATTCTTGTGCTTACAGATACCAATAAAGCAATGGTTTTGCCTAAGGTTGCCAGTCCGCATCTTACTATTCAGGATCCTGCACCGGGAATGATGGCATATGACACCGTCAAAAAACAACTTGCAGTTTATAACGGAACTGTATGGAGCTTTTGGAAACCTTAAAAAATTATAAATAATTACAACAAGATAAGCCTCTGTTCTGATATTCAAGTAATAAATTGAATGTTTTGAATAGGGGCTTATTTTATTCTTTAAAATATAAGATCGTTATGCTCGAAAGCTTTACTTGCTAAATGACTGGTTATGATAATTGTATTAAAAATCGAGTAGTAAAGATCAAAATAAATCATCTCGTAATGCCACAAAATAGAATAAAAATTAATTTTAAAAACATTCACATAGGATCTTTAATTCTGAAAAAAGTAACAGAACTTGAGATAGAAATTGCAAGAATCTGCAATTTTTTAAAATGTACTGAAATTGAAATTCAACAAATGTATGAAGCACAAAGTTTAGATACCGAAATTCTTTTACCGTGGAGTAAGTTATTGGAATATGATTTTTTAGAATTTACAATCAACATCTTATATTGTATGCACCACAGGTAAGAGTACCCGATCATAGCTCGAATGAAAAAAAGTCTGTGTTGCCTCAGTTTAAAAAAAACATATATATGAAAGAAATAATTGACTTTATTCTGGAGCAGATCGAGCATGGAGAAATGACAAAAATGCAGGTAATTAAAGAATATAGAATTCCCAAAACCACATTATACAAGTGGTTGAAAAAATACAATACCAATAATACATTATAATGTTCATCAACAAATGCCGGTAAGAAAGATACATACAGCACTGAAAAAGAGAAAGGAATTGTGGAAAAAGTAACACCGGATTATAAACGTATTTATTCTGATATCATCAGTAAAAAATATCCCTACAGCGAGCTTGATTGCAGAAGTTTATTAGAAAAATCAGACCTGTCAGTGTTTGACATCATTGAGCTGAACCGTAAAATTTTTGGTTCAGATGGTCAGGAATTTAGTCAGAAACATCGTTCATATAAACAATCTGATATTTTGGAAATATTAAAGTATCAAAAAGAGCATATGATCAATAACACTCAATTGGCAAAACATTTCAATATAAGCAGAAACACGATAGCTAAATGGAAAAAACTATTTTGAATGCAGATCAGAGCTTTTTAGCTTAAAAAAGAACAATTAAGAAAAGAAAAGCAAATTTTTAATTATAATAAGACCGGCAAAAACCATCAAATCAAAAATAAATGTATATTTAGATCAAAGAGATTGTAGAGGTATATCAATTGCTCAAGGATAATAATCGATGCGGCAAGATAGTTGTATTCACACAGTCACCAATATCAAAATATACACTATGAATGTACAATTAGATACAGATTCTCAGATAATAAATGATCAGATAAACCTTGAAAAATTTCGTTCAGATATTATCAACGGTCTGAAAAGCGATCCAAAAAAATTATCATCAAAATATTTTTACGATAAGACAGGCGATCGCCTTTTTCAGGAAATAATGGCAATGCCGGAATATTACCTTACGAAATGTGAGCTTGATATATTTAAAAATAAAACAGAAAACCTTACCCGTCTTATCGATTCAGAAAATGAACCTTTCGATTTAATCGAGCTGGGTGCAGGAGATGCGATGAAGTCAACTTATCTGCTAAAATATTTAGTTGAAAAAGGAAAAGATTTCACTTATATGCCGATTGATATTTCAGGAAATATTTTGTCAGTTTTAAATGAAAAATTAAGCATTGAAATTCCTGATCTTGAGATTGTTTCTCTGGAAGGAGATTACTTTGAAATGCTTGATAAAGCTGCGTCAATGTCTTCAAAAAGAAAAGTAGTTCTGTTCTTGGGCAGTAATATAGGGAACATGAATCAGGATGAAGCAGAAAGTTTTTGTATTGATTTGAATAAAAATCTTAATTCGGGAGATGTGGTTTTAATTGGTTTCGATTTAAAGAAAAATCCACACACTATTTTAAATGCCTATAACGACCACACAGGAATTACAGCAGCATTTAACCTTAACCTTCTGACCCGGATCAATCGTGAATTAAATGCCAATTTTGCAGTTGAAAATTTTCAGCATTACCAGACGTATGATCCTGTAAGCGGAGCATGCAGAAGCTACCTTGTCAGCCTGAAAGATCAAAATGTTACGATTGATCATCATATTATTTCCTTTAGAGAAAATGAATTGATCGATATGGAAGTTTCCCAGAAATTTTCTGAGTCAGAGATCAGCAGACTAGCCGAGAAATCCGGATTTGAAGTTTTGGGAGAAATAAAAGATTCTAAAAACTGGTTTGTAGATTCAGTATGGAAAGTGATTTAATAAAAAACCAATACAATGATAACACAAACACTCACTAAAGATTTTGTTAAAAGATATTCAGAGATTCGAAAGCATTCGGAAGATATTTGTAAACCGCTGGAAATAGAAGATTATGTGGTGCAGCCCATTGTTGATGTAAGCCCGCCAAAATGGCATTTAGGACACACCACCTGGTTTTTTGAAACTTTTATTCTGAGTCCTAATGTCCCTCATTACGAAGTTTTTGATGCACAGTATAATTTTGTATTCAACAGTTATTATGAAACAGTAGGAGCGAGGGTGATTCGCACAGACAGGGGAAATTTGAGCCGTCCTTCTGTTTCTGATATTTATAAATACAGAAAATACGTTGACGAAAAAATGCACGATTTTCTCCAAAGCGAGCTTATCAATCAAAGCATTGAATCTTTATTAGAGCTGGGTTTAAATCATGAGCAGCAGCACCAGGAATTATTACTGACAGATATTAAATATATTTTAGGACACAATCCGCTTTTTCCCGTTTATAAAAAAGAAAATACTGAACAAGATGTTTCTGCTACTCCTTTAAAAATGATTAAATTTTCCGAAGGTGTTTATGAAATTGGTTTTGAAGGTGAAAGTTTTTGTTTTGATAACGAATTGGGAAGACATAAAGTATTTCTGAATGATTTTGAAATTTCAGATCAACTTGTGACTAACGGAGAATATCTGGAATTTATGAACGATAAAGGATATTCTGATTTCAGACATTGGCACGCCGAAGGTTGGGACTGGGTGAAGCTGAATAACGCAAAATCTCCTTTATACTGGCATTTTATCGATGGAAAATGGATGCATTATACATTAAATGGTTTGCAGGAAATTAACCTCTACGAGCCGCTTTGCCACATCAATTTCTTTGAAGCTTCTGCTTTTGCATCCTGGAAAGAAATGCGTTTGCCAACCGAAGCAGAATGGGAAGTTGCGTCTGATCATTTTGATTGGGGAAAACGCTGGGAATGGACAAATTCAGCCTATTTACCATATCCTGGATTCAAAAAGGAAGCAGGTGCGGTTGGTGAATACAATGGAAAATTCATGGTTAATCAGACCGTTCTGCGTGGTGCTTCAGTGGCAACACCGATCGGTCACAGCAGAAATACCTATCGCAATTTTTTTCCGACCAATCTGCAATGGCAGTTTACAGGAATTCGATTGGCTAAATAATTTCCTATGATTAAAGTAGAATCAGTTTCTAAAAGTTTTGACGGAAAACGGGTAGTTGATCATATTTCCTTTCAGGCTGATGATAAAGAAATTCTGGTTCTTTTGGGACCAAGCGGTTGCGGAAAAACGACAACGCTGAAGATGATCAACCGATTGATAGATGCAGATTCCGGAAATATCTGGATTGACGGAAAAAATATCTGTGACCAGAAAGTTGAAGATCTTCGGATGGGAATTGGTTTTGTGATGCAAAATTCAGGATTGTTTCCCCATTATACAATCAGAGAAAACATCGCAACAGTTCCTAATTTACTAAAATGGAACAAAAAGAAAATCGAAGATAGAACTCACGAACTTTTAACTAAATTAAATCTTTCAAGCGATATTCTTACCCGTTTTCCCAACGAATTGAGCGGCGGTCAACAGCAAAGGGTAGGAATTGCAAGAGCTTTGATTGCCAATTCTCCGATTTTATTAATGGATGAGCCGTTTGGTGCATTAGATAATATCACTAAAGCAGACATACATTCCGAATTTAAATCTCTGGAAGAATTAAAGAATAAAACAATTATTCTTGTAACTCATGATGTGCAGGAAGCTTTTGAATTAGGACATAAAATATGTCTGATGGATAACGGAAAGATTATTCAGACCGGAACTCCAAAAGAAATGCTGTACCAACCGAAAAATGATTTCGTAAAAGAATTTTTTGTTGCCAATAGATTATTGTTGGAATATAAAATTACCCTTTTGAAAGATTTAAAGCCATTTTTGAGTGATTTTAAATTTGATTTCCCTGAAGATTCTAATGTGTGGAACTCTTTGCAGCAATTAAGTTTTGACGGTCAGAAAACTGAGCATTATGAAAGCCTGGTCAAGGCATTTAACGATTACAGAAAACTTAAAGTCGTATGACGCAGCAAAGTTTTTGGCAGTTTGTCTCAGAACAGCATGAAAAATTATTGACTCAAATGATACAGCATTTGGGGTTGACGTTTTTGTCATTGCTTTTAGCGATTATCGTCGGTTTACCGCTAGGAATTCTTATTGCCAGAAAAAGGAAATTGTCGGCACCAATTTTGGGAATTGCCGGAATTTTGCAGACCATCCCAAGTATTGCTTTATTAGGATTTATGATTCCTGCATTTGGAATCGGTGCAACACCGGCAATCGTCGCATTATTGATTTATGCACTTTTACCGATTATCCGAAATACATACACAGGAATTACCGGAGTAAATCCGTCGATAATAGAAGCTGCAAAAGCAATGGGAATGAATCGAAAACAGTTGCTTTTTAAAGTTGAACTTCCATTGGCAATGCCTGTCATTATTGCAGGAATACGAACTGCAGCAGTAATCAATGTTGGTGTTGCAACTTTAGCATCGTTTGTTGCAGCAGGAGGTTTGGGAGAATTTATTTTTGGCGGAATTTCATTAAACAATACCAACATGATTTTGGCAGGTGCAATTCCTGCTGCTTTACTTGCTGTTTTGTTGGATAAAATAATCGCTGTTTTTCAAAAGCTTAAATATCATGACCTTCAAAAACTTAAATATATTATTCCCGCAATTTTCATTATTTCGGGAGCAATTTATTTCTTGGGTTCACGATCTGAAAATAAACTAAAAGCCGGTTTTACACCTGAATTTATGGGAAGACAGGATGGAGATTTAGGTTTGCGATCCGTCTATGGTTTAAATGTAAACCCAAAAGTAGTCAATGATGCTGTAATGTACAAAGCAGCTTATGAAGGCGAATTGGATCTGATCAGCGGATATTCTACAGACGGTAGAATCAAAGCTTTTGATCTGTATGTTTTGCAAGATGATAAAAAAATATTCCCACCGTATTTTGCTGCTCCGATAATAAAAACAAAAACTCTTCAGAAATTTCCTGAATTGGAAGAAACACTCAATTTACTGGCAGGAAAACTCAATGATTCGATCATGACAGATCTTAATTACAAATCAGATTATCTAAACCAAACACCGGAAAAAATTGCAAAAGATTTTTTAATTAAAAACAATTTGTATAAAATTTCAAATAATGGGAATTCAGGAACGGTAAGAATTGGATCAAAGATTTTCGGTGAACAATACATTCTCACACAGATTTATAAAATGCTGATCGAAGGTTATACAAACTATAAGGTAGAAACCAAAACCGGACTTGGGGGAACAAAAATTTGCTTTGATGCATTAATGAATGATGCCATCGATTTTTATCCTGAGTATACAGGAACCGGACTTTTAGTTTTGCTGAAGCCTGATGAAAAAACACTTTCCGCAGTAACCAAAAATGCTGAAAAGACGTATCAGTATGTCAATTCCGAATTCCGGAAGCAATACGGAATCCAATGGTTAAAGCCTCTTGGATTCAATAATTCTTATGCTTTGATGATGCGGAAAAAACAATCTGAAGAACTCAATATAAAAACAATTTCGGATCTGAAAAATTATCTGGATTCAAAGTAAATGAATATGAAATATAATTTTGATGAAATTATTCAAAGGAAAAATACAAATTCCGTGAAATGGGATTTAACTAATGATCAGGAAGTTTTGCCAATGTGGGTTGCCGATATGGATTTTAAAACCGCTCCTGAAATCACCCAGGCAATTTTAGATAAAATTGTAAAGGGAGTTTTTGGATATGGTATTATTCCGGAGAATTTCAATGACGCAGTTATTGATTGGTGGAGAGATAATCACGATTTTATCATCAAAAAAGATTGGTTGCTGCCTGTTCCGGGAATGATTCTTTCGCTCTTGGCAATTGTAAGAACCTTTGTAAAACCAGATGAAAATGTCATTTTGCAGACACCGGTTTACAATCATTTTTTCACAATTGTTGACAGTTGCAGTTGCAATCTTGTTGAAAATAATCTTATTTATGAAAACGGAAATTATTTTATTGATTTTAATGATTTAGAAATTAAAGCTTCTGATCCTAAAACTAAATTACTGTTAATCAGTAATCCTCATAATCCTGTCGGAAGAGTTTGGACAAAAGCTGAGCTTGAAAAAATGGCTGAAATTTGTGCGAAACATAATGTAATGATCGTTTCAGATGAGATTCATGCTGATTTGGTTTTTGAAAATCACCAACACATTCCTTTTGCGAAAATTGCTGAAAATTTTGATCTTTTGTCCGTTACTTGTGGCTCACCCTGCAAAACGTTCAATTTATCGGGGTTATCAATTTCATATATCATTTCTAAAGACAAGAACGTTTTAAATCAAATTTATAAGACTCTGGAAGTTCAGGAAACCAGTTACCCAAATCCTATAGCGGCAGATGCCTTGATCGCAGCTTACACAAAAGGAAAAGATTGGTTGGAGGAGCTGAAAATTTATCTTTGGGAAAATTATCAATACCTACTCAGCTTTTGCAAAGAAAATTTACAAAATATTACAGTTGTACCTTTACAGGCAACATATCTGGTCTGGCTTGATTGCCGTTTTTTTAATAAAACGTCAGATGAACTTTCAAAAATCTTGCTTGAAGAAGAAAAACTCTGGATCAATTCCGGAACAATGTATGGAAAAGCAGGAGAAGGTTTTTTAAGAATCAATATTGCTTGTCCGAGACAGCTTTTAGTTGATGGATTGAAAAGGCTGAAAAATTTTTATGTGAAAAATTAATACTATTCTTTGTTTAAACATTTGCATCAAATTTGCAACTTAAACCATTTATTTTAAAAATTTTTAAGAAACTATGAATATTGAAAACGGAAATATATATAAAAATCTATCAGCATATTTCAGGAACAAAAGGAAAACATTTTTTCTTTGTTTTTCAATTTTTTTTATTATTGTTTTTCTTCTTTTGAGCGTTTTTGTGATGAATTTTTCCCCGGAAGTCTGGGATCTTTCAGTCAGCCATGAAATTCAGGAAGATCAGAATATAATTTTAGATATGGCAATGAAAGCTTTCAGTTGGCTGGGAACAGTGTATGTAGCAGCAATTATGGTTTTCACATTTGCACTGATCTTTTTCATTTTTAAATATTTCAGGGAAGGTCTCTTTATGCTGTCCTGTATTTTATCAGGTGGAGTAAGTTATGTATTAAAAATGTTAATTGACCGTCCGAGACCGAGCGTTGATTTTGTGAGAATTGTGGAAGAGACTCATTATCAAAGTTTCCCAAGTGGTCATGTGCTTTTTTATACTGTATTTTTTGGTTCTTTGATAATCATTGTTTTGTATTCAAAAATTTTAAAAATATCTCTAAAATTTATGATCATCTTTATTTGTCTTACGATGATTGCTGTAGGAGCGCTTTCGCGTATTTACCTGGGTGCTCACTGGTTTACAGATGTGATCGGAGGTTTTATTGTGGGAATCCTTCTTCTAATGGGAACGGGAAGTGTTTATATCAGAAGCAAAAATAAAACATAAAAAAACTGTCAGAAATTCTGACAGTGAATATATTTTTCAGATTAAAAATTATTTTTATACTCGGTAAGTAAATGCATTGATATTCATTCCTGCTCCTACTGATGCAAAAAGTATGATATCACCTTTGGTGAAGGAATGTTCATCCATTTCGCCTTTCATAATCAAATCATATAAAGTTGGAATTGTTGCAACGCTGCTGTTTCCAAATTTATGAATAGACATTGGCATAATATCTACAGGTGCAGTCATATCGTATAAGCTGTAAAATCTTTCGATGATGGCTTCATCCATTTTCTCATTTGCCTGGTGAATCAGGATTTTCTTCAAATCTTTGATTTCAATTCCTGCTTTTTCAAGACAGGATTTCATGGCGAGAGGAACTTTTGTAAGAGCAAATTCATAGATCTTTCTTCCTTTCATTTTGATATAGCGGATGTCAGATTCGTCATCCTGCTTATAAGAAGTTCCGAAAAATAAATAATTCGCTTCGTCATAAGAATATGTAGCACTTTCGTGGGAAAGAATACCGTTTTCTTCTTCTGTAGCTTCCACAATTACAGCACCTGCACCATCTGCATAGATCATAGAATCACGATCGTAAGGATCAGTAACTCGTGATAAAGTTTCGGCACCGATAACGAGACAACGTTTTGCTATTCCTGCTTTTACAAAAGAACTTGCATGAATCATTGCTTCGTTCCAGCCAGGGCAACCAAACAGAAGATCATATGCGACGCATCCGGGATTTTTTATGCGTAATTTATTTTTTACGCGGGTAGCAATACTGGGAACAGTATCTGACTGAATTTTTCCTTTCTCGATATCTCCGTAATTGTGGGCAACGATTATATAATCTATTGTCTCACGGTCAATGTCTGCATCTTCAATGGCTTTTTCTGCAGCAAAAAATGCGAGATCAGATGTCACATGTTGATTATCAGCATATCGTCTCTCTTCGATCCCTGTAATATCTTTAAATTTTCCTATGATCGATTCAGGAAATTTAATAGCTAAACCTTCTTCATTCAAAAATACGTGATCTGTAAAATCGGCATTTCTCATTACATTTTCAGGGGTGAAACTGCCGGAACCTATTATTCTTATATTCATCATAAATTTCATTAATACATACCCACTGAAAGTCTTTTTTACGGAGTAATGTTCAAAATTATGATAATTCCCTGTCTTATTGTCTATTTAGACAGATTATTATAAACTTTTTTTTAATTCTCGGCATAGTAATTTCAAAAGCTATTGATTTTCAATTGTTTAATAAATAGTCTGGAAATTAAGATTTCTTTTTATAATCTTCGATATTTTTGAATTTTGTATAAGAATCTCTGAGTTTTCTTAATTGATCTGAAACTAGTTTTGCGCTTTCATTACACAGTTCACCGCTTGTAAGAACATCTTCATAAGTTTTGATTGCATTTTTCTCACCATAGATTACGTTTTCTAATGTAGATTTTTCTTTGCTGCCTCCAATAAATGAATTTTTCAGATCTATCCATGTACGATGAACTGCTCCTGCCATAGAAGCAGAATCATCTGCTTTCCCGCCTTTTTCCTGGATAAGATTGATGAGTTCATTTTTCATGATTTTAGATTCCGAAATCATATGGTCATATTCATTTTTCAGATCAGAATAGGATTCCCAAACCTGACCTTCAACACTTTCAAAGCCTGCAATTCTGTCGTTGGTGATGTGCAGAAGATCATTTAAGACGACTGCAACTCTTTCATTATTCATAATAAATTGTATTTTGGTTATTTAATTTTTGTACAAGAAGTATGCCCATCAAGATATCAGAGATTTAATGGGAAATAAATTAAGAAAAGACCGATGGTGTAAGATTTGCATCTTTTGTGTAATAATTTTTGAATGAGTAAGATTAATATTTTTTGGTTCCGCAGAGATTTGAGACTGGATGATAATGTAGGATTATATTATGCTTTAAAATCACAATTGAAAGTATTACCCATCTTTATTTTTGATAGTGAAATTCTTGATAAGCTGAGTGATAAATCTGATAAAAGGGTAGATTATATTCATCAGGTTTTAACGGATATCAACGATGATCTTAAAAAATATAAAAGTTCATTGAAGACTTTCTATGGAAAACCTCTGCAAATATTTGAACAGCTAGTTGCAGATTTTGACATAGATACAGTTTTCTGTAACAGCGATTATGAACCGCAAGCGATTGAAAGAGATGAAGCGGTAAAAAATTTTCTAAATAAAAAAGAAATAAAATTTTCAGATCATAAAGATCAGGTGATTTTTGAAAAAAATGAAGTATTGAAAGATAACAATTCTCCCTACACCGTTTTTACTCCCTACTCAAAAAAATGGAAACTTAATTTTAATCATATTAAAATTAAAACATATAATGGTGATTTTATGAATTTTATTGAGCTGCAAAATGAAGAAATTATCAGCCTTAAAAAAATTGGTTTTAAAAAAACTGATCTTGAATTTAAAAAACCAGTTTTAGAACAAAAAATCATTGATTCTTATGACAAGTACAGAGATTTTCCGGCTTTAGATCATACCACACATTTAGGAATTTCTTTGCGTTTCGGTACACTATCTGTGCGAAAATGTGTAGAATTTGCCACAAAACATAACGAAATCTGGCTGAATGAATTAATCTGGCGTGAGTTTTTTATGCAGATCTTGTTTCATTTTCCATATGTAGTTCAAAAGTGTTTCAAAAAGAAATATGAAAATATCGAATGGAGAAATAATGAAAAAGAATTTAAACTCTGGTGTGAAGGAAAAACAGGTTATCCGATTGTTGATGCAGGAATGAGACAGCTTAATCTCACAGGATTTATGCATAACAGAGTGAGAATGATTACGGCAAGTTTTCTTACAAAACATCTTTTGATCGACTGGCGATGGGGGGAAGCTTATTTTGCAGAAAAACTTTTGGATTATGAATTATCTTCCAACAACGGAAACTGGCAATGGGCGGCAGGTTGCGGTTGTGATGCAGCTCCTTATTTCAGAGTTTTTAATCCTGAAGCTCAGACTGAAAAATTTGATAAAGATTTTGAATACATTAACAAGTGGCTTCCTGAAAATTATAAAGAAAAACAAATTGTTGAGCACAAATCGGCACGAGAAAGAGCTTTGAAAGTGTATAAGAAAGGTTTGGAACAGGGAGATTAAATAATATTTAAATAAAATTAAATATTCATTCTTCGGAAGAATCTTTAGAATTGGAATCAATGATTTTGGTAACTACACCGTGACCAATCAAATTTTCACCTTCAAAAAAATCAAAATCCAGCCCTTCATAGATTTTTCCTGTCACATATTCACTTTTTAACAGGGCAATTTCAGCAGTGACAGTATCTCCGGGAAAGACCAGATCAGTTCCTACAAAATTCTGCATACCTGTATATAATTCCAGATCAAAAGGAAATTTGATTGAAGGTCTGTAGCCAGAGGAAACGGGGGTCGTTTTCACTGCGTCTTTTGCTGGTAAGTAGGTGAGGAGTGCGATGAACTGCGGTTTGATTTTCATTCTCGTAAAGCAGATTTTATTGAAACGAATGTATGAAAAATTAAATGTATTCTAGTCTATATCTCAGATAATTCGATTAAACACTTTTGTTACGATTAATTTCATACTCAATAGTATAATCACTTTTATTTTTACCAATTTTCAAAAATTATTACGAAATAAAAATTATAGAAAATCATTTAAAAATATTATATCAGCAGAAAAAAGAATAAGATTTTACGGTTATTTATAGATTGTCGGTAAAGAAATGTGAAATACAAAAATACACGAGAAAAATTAGTGATTTATGAATTATCAACTAAAGAATTATTTTGTCAAATAAATTTATTAAAAAAAGCAAAACTAAAAAACAGTTTTGCTTTTTTTAATATTTGTTTTAATTTAAAACATGTTGATTCTTAAATTGTATTACCTGTTTTTATAATGTGTTCCATTTTTAGGAGGATTAGTAATTTCTTCATCAGAATTTAAGGAGTCATTAGTAATTTTATAATGAGTTCCATTTTTAGGAGGATCGTTAGGATCTAAGCCAGATTGTGTAGAATCTGATTTTTGCATTGGATCTCCTTCAGTAATTTGTTTTTGCAAAAGACTGTTATCTTCACGCTGAGTGTTAGGTTCATTATCCTGACGACAAGAGACAACTATAATACCTATTAATATTATTGCGACATAAAAATACTTTTGTATCATGCTTACAAGATTTAAAATGTTGACTAATTCAATTTCATACAAAGATATTAAGGCGGAGCACATCACGCAAATTAATATATATGAAATTTATAAATACTACGTAAATATTTATAAATTTTTACGTAGTATTTAGTTTTAACTGATTGTAAATTAATATTATGTGGTTTAATAATAAATATGTTAATTATTTATTACTGTTCATTGTGGTAATAGATGATTTTGCTTATTTTTGATTATGATTTTTATAGAAAGATATCCATTGATAAAAAGGGCGTTCATAATGTACTGCTGTCTCTTTGCATCAATTTTATTTTCTCAGAATATTTCTAAGGATCCAACTTATGAAAAATTCAGAACGAAGTATTGGGAGTATGAAGAAAATGATAAACGTGCATTTGTTTATCTTGATCAATACATCAATTATGCTAAGACCAAAAAAAATTATTCCGAGTTATTTCAAGCATATAAAGACGCAATACTATTTTCAGAAGATCAAAAAATGCAGTACGCCGACAGTGCAATTGCTGCTGCAAAAAAATCCGGCAATAAAGATCTTATCGGAGATGCTTATTTAAGTAAAGGTGCTATTTATTATTTCAATCACAGAAAATTTCAACTGGCTTTGAATGAATATTTGACAGCTTACGAGTATCTTGAGAATTCTAAAGATGAATTGCCTAAATATCAAAACCTATATCATATCGGTGTGGTTAAAAGTTATTTAGGGTATTATGAGGAGGCATTAAAGATTTTTAAAGAGTGTATTGAGTTTTTTAAAATCAATATTAAAGGTGATTTGCATGAGAATATAATTTACAATAATACCAAAGGTTATCTTAATTCATTACATCAGGCTATCATCTGTTATCAGGCATTAGGAAAAAAAGATGAGGTCAAAAAACTGCTTAGTATGGCGGCTGCATCTACTCCGAAAACAAAAGATTTTATCCTTGAGAACAGTTATTTTGAAAAAAGTAGAGGAGTTTCTGATTTTTCTGATAAAAAATATTTGGATGCTATAAGAGATTTTGATCAAGCTTTACCAGGTCTTATGAAAGTTAATGATTTTACTTGGATATCATATGTGTACTTTTATAAAGGAGAAAGTTATACAAAATTAGGTAAGCAAGAATTGGGAGTAGAAAATTATAAAAAAGTCGATTCTATTTTCAATAAGCATAAGTTTATACTTCCTGAGCTAAGGAGTAATTATGAAAAACTTATTACTTATTACAAAAAGAAAAACAGTCCGGAAAACGAGCTGTATTACACCAATCAGCTTTTAAAAGTTGATAGTGTTATTTCTTCTGATTTTAAATACCTTTCAACCCGTATCTATAAGGATTATGATACAAAACAATTGCTTGAGGTAAAAGAAAATCTTGAAAAAACTAATTCGTTTGGTTTTGTGTTGCTTATTGTATCAGGAATCATTATTATTTTATTGGGCTTTATGATGTTTTACAGAATCAGAAAGCAAAAGCAGATTCAGGATAAGTACAACCAGTTACTGGTGAAAATAGAAGAAGAGAAATTCTCTGAAGCCGAGCCAGAGCCGTTAAAGTTTGATCTTAATAAAAACATCAGACTCGATCAGAATATTGTAGAAAAGCTGCTGAAAGACATCAGTAATTTTGAAGCCAATGAAAAATTTCTGGAAAAGGGTCTGACTTTGAAAAAACTTGCCGAATATTTTAAAACCAATACTTCTTATCTTTCTCAGGTTATCAATGAATATAAAGGAAGCAATTTCAGTGTATACATCAATGTATTAAGAATCAACTATGCAACGCAAAAAATCTATCACGACAGAGAGTGGAGGAAGTATTCCATAGAGCATATTGCTTCTGCTTCAGGTTTTAGCAACAGACAGAGTTTTTCAAATATTTTTCTTGAAATAAACGGAATTCGACCGGTAGATTTTATCAAGAAAAGAATAAAGGAAGTTGAAGGTGGAGAATAATACCATTACAACATTTTATTTAGCGATATAAAAAGTAGATGCCAGAATTGAAAAATTCTGGCATACTACTAATAGAAACTAAGTGATGAAACAATATATTTTAATGTGATAATGATGAATGTTTTTTAAATTAATTTAATTGAGTGATAAATTTTGTTTCTCAATTATTATACTGCTAAAGTATAGACTTTCGAATTCATCCGCAAAGTATCATTGGAGGCATTTATAAATATTTACGTAATAATTTATAAATTTTAACTTAAAAAATAGAATGTAAAATATTGTATATCAGTTATTTGTAAATATCATCCATTTTAAGTTCAATAACCATTTTTATTTTTCTTAAAAGTTGAAAGCTTTATTCAACAATATATTTTATCAATAAAATTCCTGTATTTTACCTAACTTTAGTAAAAATAAATTTATGCAGATAGAGACAAGAGCACTCAATATTGATGACTATGATGAGTTGGTTTCGGCAATGCGCAGAGCCTACCCGAAAATGTCTGAATATGTTTGGTCTAAAAAGAGTATTGCCAAACTCACTAAAATTTTTCAGCCGGGACAAATCTGTATTACAGTAGATGGCAAAATTGCAGCGGTAGCTCTTTCAATTGTTGTGAATTACGAAGAATTTGATGACGAGCATACTTACAGTGATATCACAGGAAATTATACATTCAATACTCATTCAGCTACAGGTAATGTACTTTATGGAATTGAAATTTTTGTAGACCCGGTTTATCGGGAACTCAGATTGGGAAGAAGACTATATGATGCAAGAAAAGAACTTTGCGAACAGCTAAACCTGAAATCAATCATTCTGGGTGGCAGAATTCCTGATTATCACAAATACAGCCACGAGATCTCACCAAGAGAGTATATCAGAAGAGTCAGAGATAAAGAAATCTATGATCCTGTGCTTTCTTTCCAGCTTTCTAATAATTTTTTACCGATCAGGGTTCTGAAAAAATATCTTCCGGAAGATGAAGCTTCCCGTGAAAACGCAGTTTTGCTACAATGGAATAATATCTATTACAGCAAGAAACCCAATACGATGCAGGACAGCACCATCAGATTGGGGCTTGTGCAATGGCAGATGAGGCATTTCAAAGACATCAATGCATTTTATGAGCAGGTAGAATTTTTTGTGAATGTTATGGGAGACTACAAGTCGGATTTTGTTTTGTTTCCCGAACTTTTTAATACGCCTTTGCTTGCGCCTTTCAATAATCTTTCTGAACGTGACAGTATGATCGAGTTGGCAAAGATTACAGATCAGATTAAATCTAAAATTTCTGAACTCGCAATCAGCTACAATGTCAATATTATATCGGGAAGTATGCCTGTTTTTGAAAATAATGATCTGTATAATGTTAGTTACTTGCTTCATCGCGACGGTCGTATCGATGAGTACCGGAAAATTCATATCACTCCCAATGAAAGAAAATATTATGGAATGAAAGGTGGTAGTGAGATCAGAGTTTTTGATACAGACTGTGGTAAGATTGGTCTGGTCATCTGTTACGATGTTGAATTTCCGGAACTACCAAGACTTTTAGCGGATCAGGGAATGAAAATTTTATTTGTACCTTATCTTACAGACACGCAGAATGCTTATATGAGAGTTCGTCATTGCGCTGCAGCAAGAGCAATTGAAAACGAGTGTTATGTTGCAATTGCAGGCTGTGTAGGAAATTTACCGGGTGTAAATAATATGGATATACAATTTGGGCAGGCTGCCGTTTTTACTCCTTCAGATTTTGCTTTTCCGTCAAATGCTGTAAAAGGTGAGGCAACACCAAATACAGAAATGACCCTTATCGTAGATGTAGATTTAAATTTATTAAAAGATCTTCACTATCACGGCTCGGTACAGATTCTCAATGACAGACGAAAAGATCTTTATGAAACTTATCTTAAAGAAAAACCTGATATACTGGATAACAGAATTTAATTAAAATCCCCATCTGCAAATGCGAATGGGGATTGTTTTTATTCAAAAATAATTCTTCCGTCAAAAGATTCTGTCGTTGCAATAAAAATACTTTCGTCAAATCTCTTTATTGGAACCTGAATTACCGAATAAGTTCCGTCATCGTTTTTTTCTTCAACGATCAGATTGCTTCCTTCACCGATTTCAGATTTTGCATATTCCAGTTGGTACTCATTATCTTTTTTTACAAAATCTTCTTTTTTAAATTCTTTATGTGCCATAATAATGGTTTTTTTAGTGTAGAACTAAAGTATAAATAAATCTCCGGATTAATTAGAAATTATTTATGAATTCTTCCAAACAAAATTAGATGGAGTTTATTAATCTGCTGATTCTGTTGGTGTATTCTGATCATATATAAAAATCTAAGTCTTATTTGAATATATCATGTTAAATAATTGTAAAATATTCGTTTTGCTAAAACCAAGGCATACAAATTGTAAATATGATTACACCAAAACAAGATTTTATTATGGATAATCAAAGAACAGTAGAAGTACTTAATGATTTGCTGAAAATAACGAACGACAGAATTACAGGATTTTCTAAAGTGGAAGCAAAAGTTTGGGATACCCATTCCCACCTGAAAGCTGATTATGACAGAATGGTGTCTCACTCTCAGGATATGAAATCTGAACTGATAGGAATGATCAGAGAGCGGGGTGGAGAGGCAGAAGACGTAACAACTGCAGCTGGTGCAATTCACAGAGCTTGGATCGATATTAAAAACTCCTTTTCCGGAAATAAAGATGAGTCAACTCTCGAAAATGTTGTTTTTGGTGAAGATGCGGCTATCAAAGCTTATCAGGATGCTTTAGACAGTGGTGATCTTACCGGTGAGTGCTCAAGAAAAATACAGGATCAGCTTCATCATCTCAAAGCATCCTACAACAAATTTGCAAACATTGAAAACTAAATGAATAGGTGTAAAGCTGTTTTATCTAAATTAAACAGTTTATTATATAAAGCTAGTGGTGAAATCTATGTGATTCAAATCATAAACGGTTAATGTACTTTGTTATACATTTGATGAGACACCAAACGCCACAATATGAAATTATTATTACTTCTGCTTATTAATGATCTTTAATGCAATCTGCAAAAATAAATCATAAATAATCCTTACAGCAAATATGAAACAATTCGTAGAGAATTATTGCAAGATTCATAGCTGCTATTTTAATAATTAACTTCAGAACTACGATTTTTTAGAAAATATAGTATTATGGAATAATCATTGATCAGATATATTCTGTTAATAATATATTTTGTTCAGATAAGTTTGGCTTGTCATGCAATTTACGTCACCCGTTAAAGATTTTCCAGAGTGGCGGTTAAACGTTTTTTAGGATCTAAATTTTGTCAGAATATATTTGATATTCAATGCATTATGTTTCGTAAATTTTGATACATAATATTTGAATTATTAATCTCTGAACTTGAAGTGTAAACAATGTTCAGAATATTCAGCAATAAACATATTGTCTGGTAATCAGATCATTATTTTCATATCTATTATCGACTGAAGAATCGGAAATATTACATCTTTAAAGAATTATTGAACTAAATTAAATCATACTATATATATTATGGAAAATAAAGACTCACAAAAAAATGACAAGCTCGATCAGCTCCAGGATCATATTACAGATAATCAGAACGAAAAACTGACAACAAATCAGGGTCTGAAGATCAATAACAATCAGGATTCTTTAAAAGCAGATGAAAGAGGAGCAACTTTACTGGAAGATTTTATCCTTAGAGAAAAAATTACCCATTTTGATCATGAAAGAATTCCTGAGAGAATCGTTCATGCAAGAGGTTCCGGTGCTCATGGTGTTTTTAAACTCAATAAAAGTTTAGCAAAATATACGAAAGCAAAATTTTTAAATGAAGTCGGAAAAGAAACGCCGGTTTTCGTTAGGTTTTCTACCGTTGCAGGAAGTGCAGGAAGTACAGATCTTGCGAGAGATGTAAGAGGTTTTGCCGTAAAATTTTATACTGACGAAGGAAATTACGACCTTGTAGGAAATAACATTCCTGTCTTCTTTATTCAGGATGCGATGAAGTTTCCGGATCTGGTACATGCAGTGAAACCTGAGCCTGATAATGCGATTCCACAGGCTGCTTCTGCTCATGATACGTTTTGGGATTTCATTTCACTGATGCCGGAAAGTATGCACATGATCATGTGGGCAATGAGCGACCGTGCAATCCCAAGAAGTTATAGAATGATGGAAGGTTTTGGTGTTCACTCATTTAAATTTGTCAATAGCGAAGGTGCAGTTCATTTCGTTAAATTTCATTTTAAACCCAAATTAGGTGTGCATTCAGTTGCATGGACCGAAGCACAGAAAATTTCAGGAACAGATCCCGATTTTCACAGAAGAGATCTTTGGGAGTCTATCGAGAACGGTGCTTTTCCTGAATGGGATTTTGGGGTGCAGATCATTCCTGAGGAAAACGAGCATGATTTTGACTTTGACCTTCTAGATCCCACCAAAATAGTTCCCGAAGAACTCGTTCCGGTACAGCTTGTTGGAACTCTAACCTTAAATAGAAATCCGGATAACTTTTTTGCGGAAACAGAGCAGGTAGCTTTCCATCCGGGACATTTGGTTCCGGGAATTGATTTTTCAAACGATCCGCTTCTACAGGGGAGGTTATTCTCTTATACAGATACTCAATTGTCAAGATTAGGTTCTCCAAACTTCCATGAAATTCCGATCAACCGATCAATCAATCCTGTGCACAATAATCAGCGTGACGGTCATATGAGACAACAGATTGTAAAAGGAAAAGTGAGTTACGAACCAAATTCTATCGGTGGCGGTTGTCCGTTTCAGGCTATGATGAAAGAAGGCGGCTTTACTTCAAACAATGAAAGAGTCGACGGACACAAAGTGAGAGCAAGAAGCAAAAGTTTTGTTGATCATTATTCTCAGGCAAAAATGTTCTTCAACAGTCAATCTGAGCCGGAAAAAACTCATCTTCAGAATGCTCTGGTTTTTGAGCTTTCAAAAGTTACTATTCCTGAGATCAGAGAAAGAGTAGTGGGACAATTGAATTTTATTGATAAGAAACTGGCTTCTCATGTCGCCGAAAAAGTAGGTGTTAAAGTGAAGAAATTAGATACTCCAAATGGAAGTATTCCTGCGGACGCAGATCCTGCAAGTTTACAAAGTGAGGAAAGAGAGCCTGCAACAAAAAGTTCTGAAGCTTTAAGCATGGAAAATACCGTAAAAGATACCATCGAAAGCAGAGTAATCGGTTTTGTAATGGCAGACGGAGTAAATACTCAGGCGGTAAAATCTTTGAAAAATAAACTTGAAAGTAAAGGAGCTGTTGTACAAATCATTGCTACAAGTGTTGCGCCGGTAACTGCAGATGATAAAACTGCATTTGAGCCTAAACATTCCATCTCAAGTGTTGCAAGCGTAAGTTTTGATGCGCTTTATATTTGCCAGGGAGAAAAATCTGTGCAGCAATTGATGCAGCCTGATGTAAAACCTATTGTTACAGAATTTATCAATGAGGCATACAAACACTGCAAGGCGATTTATTTCGGGAAAGATACAGACGATATTTATAATGCGACTCATATCGCTAAAAAGAAGCATGAAGACCGTGCTGTCATAAAAGCAGGAAGCGGAAAATCTGATGAAGAATTTATTTCTGCTGTTGCTGCTCACAGAGTTTGGGATCTTGAGAAAGACCGAAATTCGATGGCATAAAATTCGATGATAATGTTTTACACCAAATCAATATAATAATCAGAAAAGCAATTTTTTTGAGGTTAGATTTAAAAATCAATATAGCTGAAATTGCAGATTTTGAAATTATATAAAATAAATTTACTATTATGGAATTTCAACAAAAAATACTTCACTACATCAGCGAATATCTGATCACAAATAACGAAACAATATCTGTTGCGGAAAGTGTGACTTCGGGAATGCTGCAGCTGGCTTTTTCACAGATGCCTAATGCTACAATGTTTTATAAAGGCGGAATCACCACTTACACATTACCGGAGAAAGTGAGATTGCTTGATATTGATCAGAATGAAGCTGAGGACTGTAATTGTGTTTCAGAAAATATCGCAGAAACGATGGCATTAAACGTTGCTAAAATGTTTGAAAGCGACTGGTCAATTGCAACTACAGGATATTGTACTCCGGTAAGGAACTCTATATTCAGTGTTTTTGCACATTATTCAATAGCGTATAAAGGTGAAATAATTTTGTCTAAAAAGCTTGAGCTTCATCCAAAAACACAGGCTCTGAATGCGCAGCTTTATTATGCAGAATTTATCTTAGGATGTTTCAAAAGTGAATTGAATAATCTTTTGATCTTAAATAACTAATAGCTGATAAAGCATTTCACTCTTAAAACTAGAAAATCCTCAATGAAAATTGAGGATTTTTTAATGAAATAAATTGAAAGATTATTTCGCTTTACTGTTCAATGCAGTATCAGCAATTGTACTTAATAATTTATCGCAATTTTTTTCTTCTTTTAAGGTTGCTAATAAATTGCTAAGACATTTTTTCTCGCCCAGAACTTTAGCATAAGCAGCTAAACTTCCATAAGTGGCAATTTCATAATGTTCTACCTTTTGTGAAGCAGCGATAATTCCTACATCACGGATCGCCCCTGCTTTTGTTTCTTCCATAATGCTTTTGCCTTCATCCAGTAATCCCTGCATGGCATCACATTTTTTAGCTTCTGGTTTTAAACCTAAAGATTTGAAGCATTCTTCCAATCTCATTACGTGAACTTCAGTTTCTTTTAAATGAGTTGCGATAGCTTCCTTCAAATCAGGATGGGTAGCATTTTTTTCCATTTTTGGAAGTGCTTTTGTTAAGGCTTTTTCAGCCCAATAGATGTCTTTCAATGCATCTTCAAAAAAGTCTTTCAGATCAGATGCTGCATCGCTTTTCGCAGGTGCTTTGGGTGAAGACTTTGAAGCTGTACTTTTTGAAGCAGCTGTTTTTTTAGGTGTTTCGCTTTTTTTAGGCGAAGCAGTTTTGTTAGCGGTTGCTGTTTTAGTTGCCATATTGTTTATTTTTTGATTTAAGTTATGTTCTACAATTCAATTTTAAGACCAAAGACTCGTAAAATCTATTTTAAAAGAAAGTTTTTATAAAGATTTTATTGGCAGGTGTTTTGTAATTTAAAAGAAAAATAAATCCTATGAACAATAAAATAAAAGTAGCATTGGCATTCTTAGCGGGAGGAACTTTATTGCTCCTTAATGAAAGAAGAAAAAGACTTAGTAAAAAGGCTAAAACATTCACAGCGCCGGACGGGAATATCTATAAAGAAAATCAGCTTTATCGTACTTCAGAAGGCAAAGCTTACAGAAATGGGAAAGTCGTACATTTTGATCATTTAGAATTTGAAAATGAAAATCATTCAACAAATGCATTCAATCATCAGCATGACGATAAGTTTCCAAAAAACTATCAGGTAAAGCCGCAGAATGTTGATTATCATCAGAGAGGAAAAAGACATCGTTAATCTTTGTAAATAAAATAATATGAGCGGTTGTGATTATGGTCATAGCCGCTTATTGGTTAATTAAAGTAATTTTGAGTATGGATGTAAATATTTTAGGAATTATAGCAGGATGTATCACATCGGTATCAATGATTCCACAGCTTATTAAAGTGATCAGGGAAAAAAACGTAGAAGACCTTTCGTGGGTTATGATCATGATTTTGGTATGTGGATTATCTCTATGGGTGTGGTACGGAATTCTCAAAAAAGAATGGCCGATCATTCTCTCAAATGCCTTTGCTGTTCTGGTGAATCTCACCTTGCTGATTTGTTTGATATTATTCAGAAAAAAATCATGAACAATGTTTTTTAATTACTTTTCTTTAAAAAGAATTATTCTAAGTAAGAAAATTCAGTATTGAAAATAACTGATAATTATCATTTTAATATTAAATTATAAATAATAATCATAATATTACGTTAATAATACATCAATTTTAATTTTTAGATTGATAACAAGTTTGAAAATTTGTATCTTGGTCGCATATTTGTGAAGCTGCTGATTTAAAAATAAGTTGTGCCATTCGCTTCATTTCGTAATACCGTTGTATCGATGGCATACAGCACATATTTTTTTTATTTGTATGAATGAATCTTCTTACAAGACATCAGGGGAAACTTACCCTGAATTTCTTGATCATTTTAAAACTTCACTCCACCATCTTTTTCAGAGAGAAAACATTGACCAGCTTTGTCAGCAGAGAGGTTTGCCGCCAAGTGTCTGGAAAGAAATAATGAATCTGAAACCGCTCTCTGTTGCAGTGCCTTCAGAATTTGGAGGAAGAGGATTGAAAGTGAAAGAATGTTTGGGGATTTTATCAGCTGCATCGTACGAATCTCTTCCTTTATCACTTACTTTCGGGATCAATATTGCTCTCTTTCTGGAGCCTTTAGCCAAATACGGAAACGAATCTATTAAAGAAAATATATTTAAACATTTCCTAAACTACGGTGCAATGGGCGGTCTTATGATTACTGAGCCGGATTTTGGAAGTGATGCTTTAAATATGAAAACCCAAAATGTGCAGAATGGTGATTCTTACGACATAAAAGGCACAAAACACTGGCAAGGATTGACAGGATTGGCAAATTATTGGTTAATCACTTCAAGAAATGCAAATGCTGAAGGAAATCTTTCCAGAGACGTAGATTTTTTTATTGCAGATACACATCAACCGCAACAGAATATTGAGGTTTTAGAATATTATGATAATCCGGGATTATATATGATTCCTTATGGTCTTAATAAAATAGATATTAAAGTTCCTCAGGAAAATAAACTGGTTCCTGAATCTACAGGTCTTAAAATGATGCTTGATATTCTTCACAGAAGCAGATTTCAGTTTCCGGGAATGGGAATGGGCTTTTTGAAAAGAATGCTTGACGAGGCTCTAGATCATACGAGAAACAGAATTGTAGGAAATTCAAATTTGTATGCACTGGATCAGGTGCAGTATCAGCTGACAAGATTAGAATCTTTCTTTACATTGTGTTCGGCAATGTGCGCAAAAAGTTCTAAGATCAGCGGAATTGATCACAATCTTTCCTCAGAAGGAGTTCATGCCAATTCTATGAAAGCTTTGGTGACCGATATGATGCAGGAGGCTGCACAGATTTTGGTTCAGCTTTCGGGTGGTAAAGGCTACAGGATTAGTCACATCGGAGGAAGAGGAATTATGGACAGCCGTCCGTTCCAGATTTTTGAAGGGTCAAACGAAATGCTTTACACTCAGATTTCAGAAGGAATTTTAAAGGACATGAAGAAAAAGAAACTCGAAAATGTAGGTGAATATCTTCAGCAAAATATTTTGAGTGAAAACGCTGCAAAATTATATACTCAGAATTTAGATTTCACGATCAATACAGCAATTTCTCAAAGAAAAATGATCGACTTAGGAAAAGTTGTTGCCAGAATTATCACGGTAAACGATCTTTTAGAATTAAGTAATGCAGGATTTAATCAGAAGCTGGTTGATAATTCGGTAGAAATGACAAGACAGGAGATTGTTTCTCTTCTTGCGTCGATGAATCATCATCAGGATTTAAAGCCTTTGGATGATTACTCAGAAAACAGCAATTGGATTTCTTTAGTTTAATTACAACAGTTTAAAAACATATTTCTCCGCAGACTATCTGTGGAGATTTTTATTGCTAAAGATTTATCAGTTGTTTTGGTCAGAGCGATTGTTGAGTTCTTTATCAATATCACTGATTTCCGGCAAGGGTAGATGGAAATTTTTGTCAATATACTGTAAGAGTTCCTTATGATCTTTATACTTCAGTTTCCGTATAAAAAGATGACTGTTTGACCGCAGATAATTTTCGAAAATAAAAGGAGCAATATTGATCTCTAAAGCATTAAGGTTGATAATGGCACGTTTGTCATCATTCACAATGACCTGATGAAAAGAAGTATTCATCAGTACCGTCTGGAAAAAAGAATCTGCGGGTAGATAGGTATTCAGATAATAATCTTCAAAAGCCATTACCGTCTCGCTGTTGCTCAAAAAAGAACATGTATCTCTGGTGAGGATCATCCATTTTCCGCCAATGTAGGGAATAACGTCTTTCATGAAGTCTCTTTTATAAATAAATGAAGAGATCTTAAATGCCAATTCCGTAAAATGATTTTGAATTCTTCTCAGCGTATCGGGTCTGTAAAATTTCTGATCATAATAGAACAGATAATTTTTTCCGTTTTGAGCCGTGAGAAATTTTCTTATAATCACCTGAGATCTCAGAGGATAATCTTCTCCGCTCAGATTGATAAAGTATTCCCACTCTGTGCTTGCATTCAGTAGAAATTCTATGGCATTCAGTTGTATCTGAACCATATTAAAGCCTCCTGAAGTAATATTCATGCTTTCAAGAATATAAACATTCGGATATTGAATTGTAAACCCCTGAACCATTTCTGTTACTTCCTCATTAGCCTTTCTGTCAATATGAATAAGATAGAACTGATCTCGGGTGTAAATCGTCTTAAACATTCTTATAAATTGCTCAGGCTCATCATGTACCATGATAAAATAGGCAATACGCACCGAAGCAGAAGAATTTATCGCTGAAGTCTGAGTCTGGGGAAGAGTTTGTGAAAATGTTGTCTGCATAGCTTTAATTTTATCAGTCATTCACCGAGGCAAACAAGTTGATTAAAGGTAGTTATAGTTCAGATAACAAATGATAATTATTTGTAAATATTTGATTTGTTATAAGATTGAGGTAAAATAGATTACGAAAATGAGATATTACTTTATCAGCATGAAAATTTATTGGTCATTTTAAATTTAAATTGTGTATCTTACCCTATTATAAGGTCATCGTTTTAATTATGTAATGCAATTTTTTCAGATTACCATAAAACAAAAACGTATGAGAGTATACATCAAATATATGGTCAGTCTGCGATGTAAAATGATGGTGCAGGAAGAGATTGACAGGCTTGGTCTGGAACATGCTGTTGTTCAGTTGGGAACTGTAGATTTTGCCGAGATTATCGATAATGAAAAACTTGAGATTTTCAGATTACGATTGTCACATTTGGGTCTGGAATTGCTGGATGACAAAAAAAGTATTTTAATTGAAAAAATTAAAAATACCATCACAGAGATGATTCATAATGCCGATGAGCAGCCGAAAGAGAATTACTCATTATATCTGAGTGAAAAATTAGAATATGACTACACTTATCTTTCCAATGTTTTCTCAGAAGTCAACGGATATACAATACAACACTTTATTATTTTAAATAAGATTGAAAAAGTAAAAGAACTTTTACTCTATAATGAACTGAATCTCACTGAAATTGCTTATAAGCTCAATTATAGCAGTGTAGGACATCTCTCTTATCAGTTTAAAAAAATCACCGGATTGGCTCCCTCTTTTTACAAACAGCTGAAGCTGAAGAGAAAAAAGAATCTTGAAGATTTATAAATGTGTGATTTATGTAAATTCAATATTTATTTATATAAACAAGTTTCCGTTTTTTAGTCCATCTTTGTCAAGTGAAATAAATACCTGAATACTGCCTGAAAAATAAAAGACAGTTTTCTTAAAAAGTATTTAAAAACATAGAGTTATACGTTTGCATTAAGTCTCGATGCTATTAGAATTGAAAAGTTCTTCTGAGAAAAATCCCCTTTTTCTTTATTGAGTTCAAAAATAATAATTCCAGTGACAAATAATACGGTTTCATCAGCTTCATAAGTTGTCACATATTTTGGATGATTATAATGTAAAATGAATTTAAACAGATAATAAACAGAGAATATTAAAATTCCCATAAAAAAGGATCTTACCGGATCACAAACTATTAAAATAAAGTTTCCCGATCAATATTGAAAAAGGAAAGCCGTTACTCGGTAAAGAAATACCATGAGTTTTAAGAATCTAAACTTAATCAATCCCATCATTCGCGCTGCTACAGAAGCAGGATGTCCGATGCCTACAGAACTGCAGATCAAAATGATTCCGCAGATCCTAAGCGGCAAAGACGTTCTTTGTCAGATTGCCCGCGGAACAGAAAGGATGACCTCTTTTACAATGCCTGTCCTTCAGATGTTGAAAAAGAACAATCCCGATCACAATGATACAAGAGTTTTGGTTTTGACTCCTACTAAAGAAACTGTTTTACAGATAGAAGAGAATTTTAAAATATATACCAAATATCTGCCGTTGTCTCAGCTTTCAGTATACGAAGGAATTTCAAACGGAACGCAGCTTTCTTCGCTCAGGAGAAGATTAGATGTGCTTATTGCAACACCAGAGAAACTGCTGGAATTAGATGATCAGCGACACATCAGTCTTTCAAAGATAGAAGTATTGATTATAGATGACATTGAAATTCTGTTGGAAAAAAATACAGATGAGCTCAAAAGGCTTATAAGCAAGCTTCCTGGGAAAAGACAAAATATAATTTATTCGTCTACATTATCTAAAGAGGTCAGCAATTTTGCAGAAAAGATAAGTAACGACAGAATGGAAACGATGAAAGCTACAGAATATTCTGCAGTTTCATAAATAAAAAAAGAAAAAAAGGTTTAATTTTTTAAATTAAACACAACACATAAAACAATTTTTAATACCAATACAATGCAACAAGGCACAGTAAAATTTTTTAACGAAACAAAAGGTTTCGGATTTATTTCTCCAGCAGAAGGAGGACAAGACATTTTTGTACATTCTTCAGGATTGAACACTAAAATGATTCGCGAGAATGATAAAGTAGTTTTCGACGTAGAAAAAAGCGAAAAAGGATTAAATGCAGTTAACGTAAGACTTGCATAATCGATATATATCGTTACATGAAGCTGCCTCGCAAGAGGCAGCTTTTTTTTTGCTCCAGCCTTTTGAATCTCATTCTTACCCATTATCGTAGAATTACTACAAAATGTGAAAAAGTTTTAATTTTTTTTCAGAATAATTTTAGGTGTAATTATCTTTGAGC